>NZ_JBIWBA010000070.1:0-1172 GCF_044760715.1 Lysinibacillus sp. NPDC098008 | reverse complement strand
ATATATAAGGTGATTAACTTTTAGACTTACACTCTTTTTCTTCGTTTTCCTGTATACTATTCTTAATAGATATGAAACGGAGAAAAATGATGCGTAAAATTGTCCTAATTCCTGAAGAACAAATTCCTGCTGCTTTAGAAGAATTAAAGCTTGTCATGAAAGAAGAAAACAATCATAAAATGTTCGTTCGCTACCAAGTGATTTATATGTTACTTTCCGGCGAATCGTATGAAAAAATTGTCGACTATACAGGTCTTTCTTTAGCGACGCTGTTCAATTATCGCAAAGCTTATTGTGAAAAAGGGATCGCTGGACTTGGACGTAAAAAACAACCTGGTCGAAAGCGTCATTTAACGGCTGAACAAGAAGCACGAGTCGTCGCGACAATTGTCAACCAAACGCCTAAAGATGCTGGTTTTCCCGTTGAAATGAACTGGACAGCGCCTCTTCTTCGCGATTGGATTGAGCGAACATTTGGTGTGTCTTTTTCTGTACGTGGGACACGTGATTTATTGTACCGTCTTGGTTTAAGTTATACGAAACCAACGTATACATTGGAAAAAGCAGACCCCCTCAAACAAGCAGTTTTCCTTGAAAAATTTGAACAGGCGAAAAAAAACTAATTCATGGTCAAATTGATCGTATTTTATTTGAAGACGAGTCAATGATCCGTGATTACCAAGCGATTTCCAACACGTGGTTTCTTAAAGGTCAACAAAAAATCATTCCAACATATGGCCGACATCAAGGGGTTAAGCTAATTGGTACATTGGATTACGAAACGGGCGATGTATTTTGCGTGCAAGAAGAACAATATACCGCTGTTGAATTCCTAAGTTTTTTAGAAAAAGTCATCGCTCGTTATCCGAATGAACGCATCGTGATGGTATTAGACAATGCGCGCATACACCATGCGAAATTGATTCAACCATTTTTAGAAAAGTATCAAGATTTCTTTGAATTTCTGTTCCTTCCGCCGTACAGTCCCAATTTAAATTTAATCGAAGGACTGTGGAAATGGATGAAGACAACGGTGATCCACAATGTCTTTTACTCAAATGTCGGAAAGATTCAACGTGCTGTCCAAGGCTTTATCCAAATGATTAATCAAACACCTGAAAATACGGTGAATAGGCTGTGCTTGAAACTCTAATTTTCTTTCACCGTATATA
>NZ_JBIWBA010000069.1:0-1215 GCF_044760715.1 Lysinibacillus sp. NPDC098008 | reverse complement strand
ACAAACCACGAGAGGAGTTTTCGCTTTGTACTCCAAGTTTATCAAAATGCTATTACCGTTACCATCTTTTTTCGAAGTTTCTTTTCCATCTGACGAAGAACCAAATGTATTTCCTGCTACTGTAGGTGCTTATTCAGTGCCATGTCCAATTTGCCAAGGGAAAACGATTCGTCATGCGCAAACATTACGTCGTTTTCGTCATGGCTATGCTTGGCACCTCGGATTTATTTGGATTGAGATGGCGATTCCACGTCATCGTTGTGTTGCTTGCGACCTCACATTTACCTATGACTTCGGTTTAGGAATTATCCAAGCGTCTTCAGCTATGTTTCGTAAAGAACTTGTAAGGCGTTGCCACGGGCGTTCCATTGCTGATGTGGCACGTGAATATGAACTGCCCTACACGACGGTTGAGCGTTGGTATTACTTGCTGGCAGCTAATGAATTAACGGATGAAATCGCCACTACTATTTGTGTAGACGAGTTCGCTTTGCGCAAAGGACATCATTATGCGACCAGTGTTTTAAATGCCGACTCAGGTCGTATTTTGGCAATTGTTCCTCATCGAAATCAGGACGCTATTACCACTGCTTTACAAAAAGTAACAGGTCCAATTCGTGCGGTGGTCAGTGATTTCGCTCCAGCGATGGCGAATGCGATACAAGCCGTTTATCCCACTGCGATTCATGTGCTGGATCGCTTTCATCTCGTGCAATTTTTCACCGATGCCCAGCAGCGAAGACGCCGGTATTTAGGAGAAGCCAAAAAGCATCATCAATCGCGATTCATTGACCGTTGTTTGGCACGAAAACCTGAACAATTAACGGATGAAGAACGTGGATTTGTTGCACAGTGGCATCAGGAAGATTTGCCTACAAAATACATTTATCAAGCATTGAATCATATGCGTTATGTACTAAAAGCAACAACGATGACACAAGCAAAACGACGATTAACAGAATGGTTTAAACGGTATCAATTTCATCTTTGTAGTGCCGTTTCTAAAATCGCAAAAACATTGAGTACACGTGAAAAAGCATTGCTAGATACCATTATTTCACCGCTATCAAATGGCATGATGGAAGGAACGAATAATAAAATTAAACTTATTAAAAGACGTGGTTTTGGCTATCGAAATGAAAACCGTTTATTTCTTCGTTTACGTTTAGAAATAGGTCACTGATTTTGTCACCCACGGCTTTTGGTGAAGAACCA
>NZ_JBIWBA010000068.1:0-1263 GCF_044760715.1 Lysinibacillus sp. NPDC098008 | reverse complement strand
CACTAGCGTCGCATTAAAATAATCCAACGCGTTTAATTAAACTGAAATTTCTGTCATCTATTCCAAGCATAAAAAAATCCTTTATACTGGTTGGTGGTAGCAAACCATCCAAATCCAATACAAAGGACTCAAGCATGGATAAGTTTACACGAAAAACATCATTTGAACAATGGTTTTCACCCATCTCCTCCACGAAATTCGCGGATTTGGTTGAAACCCATCAATTAAATAACTATACAAAGAAGCTATACATGGATTCATTTTTAAAACTACTGCTGTTCGCCCAACTGAATGAAGCCGAAAGTATGCGCGATGTGCAATTGAAGTTATTTTCAGATGAACTTCAACAAGCCACTAAATTAACATCCATCAGCTTTTCACAGTTAGGTCGTCGGTTAAATTACGTACCAACAGAGGTGTTTCAACAGGTATTTTATGATTTAGTCGCTCAAATTCACGAAAAGGCACAGTATAAGCAGCGCCGGCAAATCACGACACCATTGAAAATCATTGATTCGAGTACGTTGCCGTTGAATTTGAACAACCATAAGTGGGCTGAATTTCGCCAAACGAAGTCGGGCATCAAGCTTCATTTACGACTCATTTACGTAGAAGAAGGGCATTCGTATCCGGATCAGGCGATTCTCACAAATGCGATTGAGCACGATCATGGTCAGCTCGAACTGCTCGTTGACGACAAGGAATGCATGTACGTTTTTGACCGTGGTTATTTAGACTATAAACAATTTGATCAGATGACGGATGACGGTTATTTCTTTGTCTCGCGCTTACGAAAAAACGCAGCGGTTCGTGTCGTTGAAGCCTTTCAATTGCCCGAAGAATCAATCGCCTTATCCGATGAAATGATTTTAATTGGCACACCCCAAAACCGAGCAGAAAACTACTTTCGTCGGGTCAAAGTAACGGATACAAAAGGAAATGAGCTGCAGTTACTTACAAATCGGTTTGATTTAAACGCAGACGAAATCGCAGAACTGTACAAATCGCGCTGGGCAATTGAACTATTTTTCAAATGGTTGAAACAACACCTAAATATTAAAAAGTTTTACGCGCAAAGTGAACAGGGCGTGCATAATCAAGTCTACATTGCGATGATTGTGTATTGCCTACATGTGTTGGCACAACTGAACACGAATAGTTCGAAAACCTATTTAACAATTGGTCGATTATTAAAGGCAGCTCCATGGAAATCCGCTCACTTATGGGTTCGAAAAATTGCCGGGAAAGCGATTCCATAAAGGG
>NZ_JBIWBA010000067.1:0-1270 GCF_044760715.1 Lysinibacillus sp. NPDC098008 | reverse complement strand
ATTTAGATTTAGTGGGGAGGGGTACCCCTCCCCACTAAATCTAAATCTAAATCAAATAAAGAAAAGAAAGAAATACACTTGACTAATCGTAAGAAGAGGCTGGGACATAAATAGTTCTAGTCCATACAAAAAATCGAAATCGCATCAGGTGATTTCGATTTTTTGATGTGTGGGTGGAAAAATTGGCAGAAAATTTCCTCTTCCTCCCATACTTTCGTAGATTCACGGCCATCAAAGCGAAGCCAATTTCGTTTTCTACCTTCGATTGGCCAAGAACCGAAAAGTGAGTAAAACCTAAATTAGCCTTCAGACATCCAAAAACTGGTTCTATATCTACTTTTCGTTGACGGTAGAGAGTCCCTGCTTTGGCATAGCTATTTCGTTTGCCGAAAATCGCAAAATCCTGTTCATATTTCTGTTTGCGTGTGATCCACTCGTTTACTTGTTTCCATTGTTGTTTTGGCGTTTTCCGTTCGCTGCGCAGCTGCTTTCGCTCTTGGGCCTCTTCGGATTGCTCGATTCTTTCTGTATAGTCGGCTACGACTTCTTCTAATTTTTCTGCCACTTGTTTTAATTCAGTGATGGACAGCTGCGTTTCCACTTCTTGTTCGATGGCTGGTATAATTTGTTGTTGCAGTAATTCCTCATACAGCTGGTTTGATTTTTCCACCAAACTCGCTTCATATTTTTCAATTGAACGTTTCCACACAAAGGTGAACTTGTTCGCATTTGCTTCGATTTTCGTGCCGTCAATAAAAATGGCTTCTTGCGCAATCAGGTCTTCCTTCACCAATTGACAACGGAATTGCACGAAACATTGACGAAGCAGCTCCTTTGTCAATGGGTGAACACGGAAACGATTGATGGTACGATAACTTGGTTGATAGCCTTGTGCCAGCCACATCATACGTAGGCTATCTTTTGTGAGGTCCTCGATTCGACGACCGGAGAAAGCCGATTGGGTATAACCACATAAAATGAGCTTTAACATCATACGTGGATGATACGCTGGACAGCCAGTTTGTTGAAGAAAAGGAGCGAAAGCTTCTGAGGGGATACTTTCCACTAATTGATGAATAGAGAAGGCGATATCATTTTCTTGTAATTTTATTTCGACATCCAGCGGTAAAACAAGTTGATTCATGTTATAATCTTTAAACATAAGGATCCTTCTTTCTATATATACGGTGAAAGAAAATTAGAGTTTCAAGCACAGCCTATTCACCGTATTTTCAGGTGTTTGATTAATCATTTGGATAAAGCCTTGGAC
>NZ_JBIWBA010000066.1:0-1488 GCF_044760715.1 Lysinibacillus sp. NPDC098008 | reverse complement strand
CCGATGTTAAAACTTTATAAATTCTTAAAAAATGAATTGTAATTATAAGGTTAAATTCCCTGTTCAACGAGTCCCGCCTTGCCGAAGCTACTACGGTTTGATATAACTCTCCGAGGGCTTAAATTCCCGTGCATCACACGGTACATATCTAGGATTTAGTTTGGAGTTAAGCTTCCTAGATTGAATAATTCGCTAAATTGATTGAAGCATTCAAATCACGGTCGATTTTCAAGCCACAATCGCACCTGTAAACACGGTCTTTCAGTTTCAAATCAGATTTAATTTGACCGCAACAAGAACACATTTTAGACGATGGGAACCATCTGTCTGCCACTGTCACATCAATACCAAGATAAAATTTGGCTTTGTATTTGAGTTGTCTTCTAAATTCGAAAAACTTTTGATTTGCGACCGATTTTGCCAAGTGTTTGTTCTTCATCATGCCCTTGACATTTAAA
Organism: Lysinibacillus sp. NPDC098008; assembly: GCF_044760715.1. Classification (NCBI taxonomy): domain Bacteria; kingdom Bacillati; phylum Bacillota; class Bacilli; order Caryophanales; family Bacillaceae; genus Lysinibacillus; species Lysinibacillus sp. NPDC098008. The sequence goes on along the minus strand of NZ_JBIWBA010000066.1, from coordinate 1,030 downwards.
TCTTCAACGACTATCTTGCTTGGTTTTTGCTTGATAATCGCCTTTGTAGCTTGATGAAGGTGATTGTCCCTAATATTCGTCAATCGTCTGTCTACTCGCTTGCGAAGCCTCTCTAATTTAACAATATTATTGGTCTTCACAAACCTCTTGCCATCTTTGTTTGCCTCGTATTTTCTACTGATTTTACGGGACATCCGCCGATGCTTCTTCTCCAAACGCTTGACTTCACGTTTTTTGTTGATGTTGTCGAAGCGCAAACCTTCCACGTTGGTAACAGCCAGTTCTTTAATTCCCAAGTCAATACCGATGGATAAATCTTGGTTAGGTGTCCAGTATGCTTCTGAGGTTTCAATCCCACAAGTCAGATACCAGTTCTTGTTGTCGTATCCGACACGGACATTGGAGACCTTGATTTTATCCTTTTTGTAATTTCCTTGAGGCAGTCTTCCTTCGTCTTTCATCTTGACGAAGCCTATCTTTTCGAGATAAACCTTGTTCCCGTAGACTTTCAGCTTACGCTCATCATGATAGAAGGAAGGCTTTGACTTGGACTTTTTCTTGAACTGAGGGTAGCCTGCATCGGGGAACGGGATTCCTTTTTTAAGGTTTTCCCGAAACACCTTGAATGCCTTGGTCATATCTTGGAATACGTTACGCCAAGCGTCAGCGCTGATTTCACCTAGCCATAGATAATCCTTATTGGACTTCTTGACATCAGTAATCATCTGCCTAGCCTGAGCTGTGGAGACATTATTTCCTTTTTCGTATTCGTCTTTGATATAACCAAGACCAACATTCCAAGCGCCCCTTGCGTGGTTGGCTGTTTTCCATAGCATCGACTCTTGTTCTTTCGTGGGATAGAGCTTGATTTTAATGGCTTTAATCATCTTTTTTCAGCTCCTTAATCAGTTCCTTCGTTTTCTTGGAACGTTTCCCTTGGAGCTTGCAACTGAACACTGTGATAATCTGAACCAAATCCTCAACGACTTCCTCCTGTTCGGATTTCTCATTGTGGTCGATGATTTCGATG
>NZ_JBIWBA010000065.1:0-1518 GCF_044760715.1 Lysinibacillus sp. NPDC098008 | reverse complement strand
GACTATCAAAACATTCTAGATAATATGGAAGATGTGCTTAGTAAGTATATTGATAGCATGTATAAGTTTATTAATCCAATTCCAGTCGTAACAGGAAATCAATTAACTAATGCATCTATTCCTTCTGAAATTGTTGGAACAGGATTAACATTGGATGATGGTAGTACATTTTCGCTTGTAAATGGTCAATTAGATAGTAAGTCATTCGATTTAGTTTATAAGACACTTATGCAAAATTTATTAGATGTATCTGCTACACCCTCAGTTGCTTTTAATAAGAGTGATGTATCAAACTTATCGTCTGAATCAATCCGTATGATGTTTTCATTAGCAAATGTACAAGCAGGAGTAAACGAGACGTACCTAAGAGAAGGTTTCTCACAACGTTGGGAAAAGGTACAGCGATTATTAAAATATAAAGGTATTACAGTATCAGATGATGAGATGATTTCCTTAGATTTTAACTTCCAGTATGATATGCCAAGTAATCATAAAGAAATTTTAGATAACCTTAAAACTCAATTTGACATGGGTGCTATTAGCGTAGAAAGTATCGTTGAAATATCGCCATATGTCACAGATAAATCACGTGAGATGAGTCGTTTAAAAGGTGTAGAGTATGATGTACATAATAGTAATGATACAGTTGGTACAGTTTAGTTATAAATATATGATACAGAATAACATAGAAGCGTAGTGTAGAAAAGTGGGAAATAGGTGTGTACGAGTTGAGTTAAAATGTAGTAGTGTCAAGGGAATATGCTTTATAGTGTATATGCTACATTTCTCACACCCTGTTATATATGGTACGCCCCCCACTACACTACCAATTATATTAATAGTGAAGGATGATAGATAATTATGACAATAGAACAGTTATCACAAGTAGCATTGTCCCCAGCAGTTTGGGCAGTATGCTGTATCGTATTAGTCGGCTTCATTTTAAAGAAGGTATATGAAAAGAGTGATAAGCAAGAAGATAGATTAACAACTCTACATGATGAATATAGAGCAGAATCTAAGGAACGTGAGAATAAGTTAATGGAGCATCTATCAGAGTCCAATAAGATACAGGAACAAACTTCTAAATCATTATTACAAGTGGAGAAGTCATTAGTTTCATTAGAAGAAAACTTTAATTCATTAGATGATCGAGTAACTATTATTGAACGTAATAGTAATTAAATGATAAAAGTATCAATGTATAAATGACCGTTATTTTATGCATTAAAAGGGTACATATCGTTTGCGTATTCATTCCCAAAACGTTGATATATCAATGATGTATAAATTTTGTATAATGGTAAAGTAACGTACATAAGTGGAAACGTTGATGTATCAATACTTCGAGTATATAACTAGTTTACATAAGATAGGTTATGGGAAGTTAATTGTGAATAAGGTATACATATAATATAAACAGTTAGAAAGGATGATTGAATGAATATTACTAATTTACAACGATTAAAATACGACATACAAGGCATTGAGTTAGATGATACACAACTATCTATATAC
>NZ_JBIWBA010000063.1:0-1661 GCF_044760715.1 Lysinibacillus sp. NPDC098008 | reverse complement strand
CCCTAATTATTCACACCCAAATACAAAATCCCACAGGAAAGGCGATTTATCGCCTTTCCTGTGGGATTCTCTTTTTCACTAAAAAAATGAAAAAAGAATCCATTTCTGTTAAGGTTAAATCGACCAAGAACTAACCAAAAGAAAGGATTCTTCTCATGATTAGATTACCGCAAACAACACTTCATTTCAATCACCAACTGAAATTAACTCACGATGGAGGTGAGCTTTCTTCTGATACAGGCCAATTTATCTTCCGTGAGTTCGATGAAAAAATCGGCTTTTCCAAAACAATCGCCAAACACCTTCACTTAAAAGATGAGCGTTCTTACTGTATCCATGACAATATGGAACTTCTTCGTCAAAAAATATATCAGCTCATCGCAGGCTATCACGAGGATGACGCAGCGGATACATTAACGCACGATCCAGTTTTCACGCGTGTACTTGGAAAACCAGCACTTGCATCTCAGCCATCTTTATCTCGATTTTTCAAACGCTTTGACAAACAGGCACTCCAACAACTTCAAGCGGCGAATCAAGAACTACTGGACCGGGTGCATCAGTTACGTCAATCGACGACTCTTTTAATTGATCTGGATTCGTCTCATGCGGATACATATGGCAAGCAAGAAAATGCCTCATACAATAGCCATTACGGCACAGTCGGCTTTCATCCACTCGTTGCGTTTGACGGCTTCACCGGTGATTTTTTAAAAGCGCAGCTACGCCCAGGGAATAGGTATACATCAAACGGTGTCGTGGAATTTGTCCGCCCTTTACTGGATCATTACAACGAAAACTTTCCCGAAACGACAACACTCGTGCGTGGTGATAGCGGCTTCGCAGTACCCGACTTATACAAACTTTGCGAAGATGAATCGGTCTATTACATCATTCGTTTAAAGTCGAACGCCAGACTGAAAGCACTTGCGGAAGAACTACATCCAACATCTGAAATCCGTGATGTCACAAAAGCCGAACGTTATGTGGAGGAGTCAATCTATCAGGCTGGTTCATGGAATACGTCACGTCGCATCATTATTCAGTCTACACGCCCAGCAGGTGAACTGTTCTTCACCCATGCCTTTTTCGTCACAAATTTAAGCGAAACTGCCTTTTCACCGGAAGCCATTCTCACGTCCTATCAAAAACGTGGCGCAATGGAAAACTTCATTAAAGAGGCGAAAGATGGCTTCGGATTCGATCAAATGAAAAGCCATGATTTCCAAGTGAACGAAGCACGCATGATGATCAGTTTACTCGCCTACAATTTAACGAATTGGTTACGTACATTAACGTTTCCATCTGCGAAAAATGGGCTTCAAATCCAAACCATTCGCACACGGTTAATTAAAGTTGCCAGTAAACTTGTAAAATCTGGTCGTTACCTGCATTTCAAATTAGCGTCCAGCTTCGTCTATGCGCGCTTCTTTTCAGACATTCTGACCAGAGTGCAGCAGCTTTCCACCAACTAGATCACTTTTTTAAAAAATCGAACCCGTACCAAGGGATAAGTCTGCCTAAAAACAGGTAAATTCCCATTTTTTAAGTATCAACTGGCCTAAATCATTTATTCCTCCATTTAAATTCCAGAGAAACTTGGTCTGTGATAAGAAATATGACAAAACGAACTCAGGTCAGTTAGCTATGAATAATTCGGG
>NZ_JBIWBA010000062.1:0-1866 GCF_044760715.1 Lysinibacillus sp. NPDC098008 | reverse complement strand
GAGGGCACTGAAAAAGTCCCTCAGGCACAAGTGAGAGAGTACAGGAACGAATATTCGTTCCTGTACTCTCTTTTTCTTCGATGCCGTTGATTTCCATTGCGGCGGACGCGTTTCGCGGGCACGGCTCCAGCCTTCTCCCTCGCTTTGCTCAGTCCGGGTGCTTCCGCTCGTGCTGTTCCCGCAGAAGTCGCCGCCTCCATTCCAATCAACTGGGACCACTTTCATCACTAGAAGGGTTTTCCTCTCGTATAATCTCACAAATTTCCTGTATAATTAAAGGACTAATAAAAGGTGGTGCGACCATGATTTCTAAACAGGAAACATTCAATTTAAGCCCGTACATGGCGTTGTACGATTTAATTATTCCAAAGGACAATATGCTTCGCCAAATCAATGAACTTGTGGATTTCTCATTTATTCTAGACGAACTAAAATCGAAATACTGTTTAGTTAATGGCCGTAACGCGATTCCACCGATTCGCATGTTTAAATATTTACTGTTAAAAGCGATTCATGACCTGTCGGATGCCGACCTTATCGAACGTTCAAAATTCGATATGTCCTTTAAATATTTTTTAGATATGGCACCAGAAGAGGAAGTGATCGACCCCAGTTCCCTGACAAAATTCCGTCGACTCCGTCTTCAAGATATGAATTTATTAGATTTACTGATTCAGAAAACTGTTGAAATTGCTTTAGAGAAAGGACTACTCCTTAGTAAAATGGTGATTGTCGACGCTACCCATACAAAAGCGCGATATAACCAGAAAACGCCCAAAGAATTTTTACAGGAAAAATCCAAAAATGTACGTAAAGCCGTGTATCAACTAGACGAAAACATGGTCGGAAAATTCCCTGAGAAGCCTGCGTCAAATGAAGTCACAGAAGAATTAGATTACTGTCGTCAAGTAGTTGAAGCAGTCGAAACACAATCAAAGGTTGCACAAATCCCGGCTGTGAAAGAAAAATTAAATGTTTTAAAAGAAGTGATAGATGATTATGAGAATCATTTAAGCTATTCAAATGATCCGGATGCACGTGTTGGCCATAAGTCAGCAGATTCTTCTTTCTTTGGTTTTAAAACGCATATTGCGATGAGTGATGAACGTATTATTACAGCAGCGGTTGTGACGACGGGTGAAAAAAGTGATGGGCACTATTTACAAGAGTTGGTAGAGAAAAGTAGAACTGCCGGCATGGAAATTGACACGGTGATTGGTGATGCCGCCTATTCCTGGAAAGAGAATTTAGTGTATGCAAAATCGGAGCAGTTTCAGTTAATTTCAAAGTTAAATCCAGTAATCACAAATGGCAGCGGACAACGGAAAATTGAATTTGATTATAACAAGGATGCGGGTATGTTTGTTTGTCCAGCGGGGCACATGGCAACTCACAAAAGACGTACGGGCAGGAAAACCCTGAATCAAAGTTTAACGTTTCATTTTGATATTGAAAAATGTAAAGTTTGCCCGATGCGAGAGGGCTGTTATAAGGAAGGGGCGAAAAGTAAAACGTATAGTGTAACGATTCAATCCGATACACATCAAGAACAAGCAGCATTCCAGGAAACAGCCGAATTCAAAGCACTTGCCAGCAAACGCTATAAAATCGAAGCGAAAAATAGTGAATTAAAGAACCCACACGGCTTTAAAACAGCAAAATCGGCGGGTTTATTTGGCATGGAAATTCAAGGAGCCACGACGATCTTTGCGGTCAATCTGAAACGGATACTCAAACTACTGAGTGAAAAAGAGTAGGAAAAAAGAAAGAAATAAGGCACCTTCCATTCAAAAACGAATGGAAAGTGCCTTATTTTTGTTTGAAAAACTAATTCATCGTAAAAAATGTAAGTTTTTCAGTGCCCTC
>NZ_JBIWBA010000061.1:0-1870 GCF_044760715.1 Lysinibacillus sp. NPDC098008 | reverse complement strand
CGTAATGTTAGGCTTAAGTCCATTTTCGATTTTTGAAATGTACGAAGCTGTAACGCCAGCTTTATCCGCTAATTCTCTCAATGATAAATTACGGTCTAATCGCAATGTTTTAATGAGCATAGCGATATTTGTTTCTTCAATTGCCATGTTCCTACTCCTATCATTTCAATATGACGTAATGTAATCCTGATGTAGATATAAATAGAATGTTAATAACATTTATTGATATGCTAGTTAGCTTTTCAATGTTATCTACTAAACATTTAATGATATCTACAATACGATTTATTGCTGCCTGTGCAAAATGCGGTTAAACAAAACGAATAATGATATCTTTTTTTGTAGACCTTCCAGAACCGACTCATTTGCTAAACATTCGTTTAAACAAATGGAAGTTAGATGTTCAAATGACATGCCTTCTACATATTGAGCTGCTGCTTCATCTGTACCTTCTAATGATTTCAGCAATTCCTGTTTGATTGCTGCCAAACGAGCTAAATTCGCCTCTTGCATAAGCCTCTTTTTTTCTGCCTGTAATGCCATGTTGTTATCACAACACCTTTCTCATAAATTTGCTTATTGTATGCAAAAAGAGAGAAAGGTATAACGACATTTGTAAAAAATCATTTTAAAATTGTAGTTCCGCCGAAAACCTCATCGACAATGTTTAGATTTAAAATCTCTATTTCATCTAAACCATGATGCTCTAGTAATTTCTCGAATTTCTCGCTTGTATGGTAGTAGGCTTCCGCGTGTGCATCTTCCACAATTAATTTATAACGGATTAGCAACCCGGCAGGATAACCGAGAATCTCCTGTAAATAGTTGCGTATCTCTGTCATTAAATTATCTAGCTTTTTGACATACCTGTATTTTTGATTGATGTCTAGTATATAGACGGTAGGACCATGCAAGAGTATTTTGTTATGCAGGTCGTCTTCTCTTTCGCAAAAATGCCACTTCCCGATATAGATATTGCGAGCTTGCATAGAGTTAAGGTTAAACTCGTTATCTATTTGAGGGACTGTACTAAGTTCAAGCCCTTGCAGCTTTGCAGAAGCAATATTTTTGACTGCTTCTAGCATATTGTAATGGCTATTAAGTAGATGCCAATTATATTTATATGGCACTTTCTGCATTAAATTTAACAGTATATGATGAGTGTTTTTCTGTTTGCTCAATAATGTGCTGTTTTTTTGTGTTGCTTTTACAAACGCCTCTAATGTAGTAGGGTCTTCCTGTTCCTGCAACGTGTGCAGCAAAATACTATTTATATATGCGCTTTGTAAAGCCTTGTTAGAAGAGAACGCAATGCTCGGTGTTTCTTCACGGGCAGCTCCAGTTAAAAAGTAGATGCCGAATTTTTTTAGGCGAATAATACGCCGATTTAAGTATCTATGAATATGAATGATATCCGCTGCTGTTAGCTCCGTAAGTGCTTTTGATAATTGTGGCTCTGACATACGCTGAAAGTGAGCCATATATTTAGAGAGCTGCGAGCGCCACATAATACCTTTGCCTAAATGATAGATAGCGTAAAGTATAGCCTTATGCTTTTCCGCTACCTTTTGCTTGTATGATTTTTTAATCACGACGAAAAACCCCCTTAAAATTAAATTTTTATAATTTCCATGCGACAGTTAAGAGCTGCTGCAAATGAGCATTTTGCTAAGACATGTTCCCACTGATAGTTCCCCGTTACGACTTCTACTAGCTGTAATCGCCCGTCACGTATGTATCCGCCATCTGTTGGGCTGATATTTTGCTGAACAATTTCTTCAAACAAATCCTCTGATATTGAATTTTTAGATGTTTGGTTATGAACATTTAAAAGTTCTCTCTCTGTAATCCAAGTCAAACGTTGCTCCAG
>NZ_JBIWBA010000060.1:0-2330 GCF_044760715.1 Lysinibacillus sp. NPDC098008 | reverse complement strand
GTAAGCCCGTAATCAAATAACGCATATAAATGACCTGGCACCTCCGGTACGATAAACGTATCATTCAAAGGAGGTGCCATTCCTATGCCAACGGACAAATTAACCATTGTTCCCGTCAAACTCGACCCTCTTCCAGTTGAAACTTCTTCGTTCCATTCTAGCCAATACACTACTGAGCCAAGTTGTGTAATTAAAACCGCTACGGCTGAAATTTCCCTCTTTAATGGCGTAGATGAGCGCATTATCCAAACCATTATGAAGGAGCTGAATGGTTGATGAAACAGGATTTTACGAGCGTGCAAAACATCTACATAATATGCGGTAAGACTGATATGCGTAAAGGCATTGACGGTCTCGCAACGCTCATTCAAGATTCTTTCGAATTGGATCCGTATAGTGATTCTATCTTTCTGTTTTCTGGATGGAGCAAGGACCGTTATAAATGTTTGTATTTCGATGGAGATGGCTTCGCTATGCTTTATAAACGATTAGATAATGGAAAATTACAATGGCCAAAAGATGAAAATGAAGTGCGTAACCTTTCGCAACAAGAACTTCGCTGGTTATTAGAAGGATTATCCCTACAACAGCCAAAGGCAATTGCAAAATCTGTAAAAGGTATCTTTTAATCGCAGTATAAAAAATGGTATAATCATCCACAACTTATACTGAACGAAACGTGGTGAATGATTTGGGAAACGCTTCAAATGAAAAAGTAATTCAATTATTGGAAGAACAACTATCCTACACGAAAGAACAAAATAAAAGTTTAAACAAACAAATTGAAGCATTAACTGAACAGGTTCGCCAATTAACAAAAGCTTTATATGGCTCTAAATCAGAGAAATCTAAGTATCAAGCGCCCGATGGACAAGGCTCTTTATTTGAAGACGATCCGTCTTTTAGCGAACCTGAGCAGACAGAAGAAAAAAGCACGGAAACGGTTAGTTATACTGTTACTCGTAAAAAGACAAATAAAAAACGAAATGATTCATTTCGTGAGGATATTGAAGTTGAAGAAATTCATCATCATCCAGCTAACTTAGCTTGTGATTGTTGTCTTGGTGAAATGGTAGAATTCAGTTCAACGATGGTACGTGAAGAAGCTAAATTTATTCCAGCGACGATGAAGCGTGTACAACATTTCGAACATACTTATGAGTGCAAAGCGTGTAAAAAAGATGCCCTACAAAAAGCACAAATCAAACGTGGTAAAGCACCACAAGGTGTTATCCAAAGAAGCATTGCTGGACCCACTGTTTTAGCAAAGCTTATCTACGATAAGTTTATCCAGTACTTGCCACTTTACCGTCAGGTAAATGAATGGGAGAGACATGGCCTACATACCAACGATAAGAATTTATCCAATTGGGTAATACGTGTATCAGAAGATTGGCTTCAGCCGCTTTATGATTTGATGAAGCAACTATTGACGGCGAAATCTGTGCTGCATGTGGATGAAACATATGCACAGATACTTAAACGTTCGGATGGAAAACCGGCTCAATCGAACGCCTATAATTGGGTATGTCGTAGTGTACAAAGTGAAGGTCCTATTATCGTTTTATTTAAGAGCGCACTCTCACGAGGGCGAGCTATATTAGAAAATTTACTTGCGGGATTCAATGGGACTGTGATTTGTGACGGCTATTCGGCTTATGGTCAATTGCCTAATGTTCAGTTCGCGAACTGTTGGGCGCACGTACGACGTTATTGGCTGAAAGCTGATAGTAAAAACGGACGAATAGGCGTTGAATATTGCGATCGTTTATTTTACATCGAACGTAAAATTAAACACCTTTCACCGGAAGAACGTGTACGAGTTCGTCAACAAGAAGCAAAGCCTATCATAGCTGAATTTTTCGATTGGATAGACCGTTCTCCTTTCTTTGGTAAAAACGCGATTGCGAAAGCAGCGGAATATACATTGAGCCGAGCGGATGAGTTAAAAGTCTTTCTTGAAAACGGCCACATCGCAATTGACAATAATCCCGCTGAAAATGCGATTCGCCCAAATGTGATTGGCCGAAAAAACTGGCTTTTCTCTGTGAGCGAAGCAGGTGCCAATGCGAATGCCATCTGTTTAAGTTTGGCTGAAACGGCCAAAGCAAACGGGATTGATTTTTATCAGTACCTGGTGAAGCTGATGACGGAGTTACCAAATTTACCGTTCCATCAACAACCTGAAATTTTACATAATTACATGCCTTGGTCAGATAATATTCAAGCCACATGTGCAAAATAGCCAACTATCCGAAAAAAATCTAGGATAGTTGGCCATTCGTCGTGCGTACCGTAAAGGTGCGCTATTTTTTATATTTCGGGCTTAC
>NZ_JBIWBA010000059.1:0-2578 GCF_044760715.1 Lysinibacillus sp. NPDC098008 | reverse complement strand
GACTATCAAAACATTCTAGATAATATGGAAGATGTGCTTAGTAAGTATATTGATAGCATGTATAAGTTTATTAATCCAATTCCAGTCGTAACAGGTCAACAACTTACTAATGCATCTATTCCTTCTGAAATTGTTGGAACAGGATTAACATTGGATGATGGTAGTGATTTCAAACTTGTAAATGGATCATTAGATAGTAAGTCATTTGATTTAGTATATAAGACGCTTATGCAAACCTTACTTGATGTATCGTCAACTCCTGCCGTATCAATGAATAAGACGGATATTAGTAACTTGTCAGAGGTCAGTATTAAACTTTTATTTAGTTTAGCGGATACACAAGCAGGTGTAAACGAAACTTACTTAAGAGAAGGCTTCTATCAACGGTGGGAGAAGGTGCAGCGTTTATTGAAATATAAAGGTATACATATTACAGATGATGAGATGGTGTCACTTGAGTTTAATTTTGTATACAATACTCCAAGTAACCATAAGGAAATTTTAGAAAATATGAAAACACAATTCGATATGAACGCTATATCATTAGAAACAATTATCGAACAGAGTCCATACGTTAATGACAAGATGAGAGAGATGAGTCGTTTAAAAGGTGTAGAGTATGATGTACATAATAGTAATGATACAGTTGGTACAGTTTAGTTATAAATGAATAACACAGAATAACATAGAAGCGTAGTATAGAAAAGTGGGAAATAGGTGTGTACGAGTTGAGTTAAAATGTAGTAGTGACAAGGGAATATGCTTTATAGTGAATATGCTACATTTCTCACACCCTGTTATATATGGTACGCCCCCCACTACACTACCAATTATATTAATAGTGAAGGATGATAGATAAATATGACATTAGACCAATTAATAGAAGTAGCACAAAGTCAAGCTGTATGGGCAGTATGCTGTATCGTATTAGTCGGCTTCATTCTTAAAAGAGTGTATGAACAGAACGATAAGCAAGAAGAACGACTAACTAACTTACATGATGAATATAGAGTAGAATCAAAAGAACGTGAAAACAAACTAATGGAACATTTAGCAGAGAGTAACGAGATACAGCGTAAAACAGCACAATCATTGGTACAAGTGGAAAAATCTCTTGTGTCATTAGAACAAGGTTTAAACTCATTGGATGATAGAGTAACTATTATTGAACGTAATAGTAAGTAAACGTTTATATTTATTCATCAATATACAATAGAGGTAACGACTACATCACCGTTAAATATAACTATGGAGAAGTAGTGTGAATGCAGTGGTATCAAGGGTTTGTGGTGTGAAAGTTAGGTTTAGTTTACATAAGATAGGTTATGGGAAGTAGTTGATATATCAACGTTTATAGCGTATTTGCTTACTACTCATAATTTACCTACTTTTATGCAGTATAAATTGATGAATAAAACTTAACAATTAGAAAGGATGATTGAATGAATATTACTAATTTACAACGATTAAAATACGACATACAAGGCATTGAGTTAGATGATACACAACTATCTATATACCTTGCAGAGAACGGACTACAAGCAACTGATACATATAATACAAATGATACAACTAACTTGAAAGGTATCTATGCTACTGCTCTATCAGTGTTAGAAGGACTGGCTAATAACCCTACAATGATGAAGGCAATAAAACTGGATGATATGACGGTCAGTGAGTTTAGCGACAATATTATGAAGCGTATAGATCAACTAGACAATAAGATTAGACAGATTAAAGTAGGCAATAATAGTAGCAGTACATTCCTTTTGTACAATTAGTGAGGTGATTATATGAAGTTATTAGATGATAAATTAATTAAAGATACGTTAAAAGTAATCCAATCACCGTACCATTTTAACATTAATGAGAAAAATCCATTTACGATCAATGCAGTAATTTCTAATGCTACATTTAGTCCTAATTCTACATATCACATTCATTCCTTAGAAGCGTTTAATTGTGGTGACTATACAACTATCAATAATCCTAACAACGTCTATATGGTTACATCAGACGTTTTAACAATGCGTGGTGGTAAATACAAGGGAACCTTAGAGTATTGCAACTATTCAATTGTAGAATGGAAAACAGAAAAAGTTTTAATAGGCAAAGATTCTTTAGGTAGACCCGTTTACGAAGAACAACAAGTAAAAGTTGGGGAGATACCATGTATTTTACGATATAAAGACATGACGTATACAACCAATGATAGCATTAATCTAACTAAACCTATTTATCAGATTACAGTTAGGGACAGTGACGCAAGCCGTAAAAATTTTAAATTGAATGAAAATACATATGGCGATGTAAAAATTTATGATACAACCTATCGTATTATTGACGTAGATTACAGTAAAAAGGGAATTATCAATATCCGATTAGAAAAACGTTGACAAATGCACGATACCCCAAATTGTTTATTTTGTACTCTACCTTACCTATTTTCACACGCCCATAAATTTTTATTATTTCCTTATATGTGGTTCTTCACCAAAAGCCGTGGGTGACAAAATCAGTGACCTATTTCTAAACGTAAACGAAGAAATAAACGGTTTTCATTTCGATAGCCAAAACC
>NZ_JBIWBA010000058.1:0-2714 GCF_044760715.1 Lysinibacillus sp. NPDC098008 | reverse complement strand
CTTCATTCGATGTCCAAAATTATTTCGTTCACTTACTAAAGTAAGCTACTAAAATTTATTGATTACGTTTTGCTTGTTCAGTTTTCAAGGTTCATTTATAAGTGTTACCTCTTTATTAAGAGTTAACTTTTATATAATAACATGTTCTATATTCTTTGTCAAACAGTTATTTTTTATTTTAGTAGTTACTGTTTCAGCAGCAACTCTTATATAATAACACCTTGTTTATGAATGGTCAATAGTTTTATATAATTTTTTATAACCTGAACCTCGGCCAATTTCTTAAAAATTGAATCGTACGATTTCTTCCTATTTCTAATAGCGTTTCTTTTGTTTCTTCATTCAAATCAAATTGAGTTGCACTATAATCTTCTACAGGAATAAAAATAATCTCTCTCTCATGTCGTCTTGATATATATCGTTCATCATGTGCATCTTTCATAGTTGAAAATAATGCTTCAAATAAATTCAAACCATTTTTTATTTCATGAGGACATTGTTCTTCTCTTCTTCTACTAAGTTTTAGACCTAAAATTGGCCTTGCTTTTCGTCCCTCTCTATCATCAAATATCCATAATGGGAAATTACTTAAAACACCGCCATCAACAATGATTGATTCGCCTCTACCATTTTTTAATGTAACTGGTTCAAAAAAGAATGGTATGCCACAACTCATACGTAATGCGCAGGCAACAGAAAAGTTTTCGGCATCAATATGGTATTTATGCAAGTCATCTGGCAACACAATCATTCTGCCATTTGTTAAATCTGACGCTACTAATTTTAAAGAGTCTTTAGGTAAATCACCAAAAGTATATACACCTTTTTCTGATAATTTTTTGAAAAACCATTTTTCTAATGCTTTACCTTTGTACAAGCCTAAATGATTATATACATTTATCCATTTCATAAACGGAAAAGGAAAGAATGTTCTTCTTGGATCTAATAATGAAGGTATATCTAGTTCTTCTAGCATTATTTCAATCTCTTTACCACTATATCCTGCAGCAATAAAGGCAGCTAGAATCGCGCCTGCACTTGTACCAGCCACACGTTTAAATCGGAAATTTTCAGCTTCTAACACTTGATATGCCCCTACTAATGCAAATCCTTTCAAACCTCCACCAGAAAACACACCATCAATCCACAAAATTCCCTCTCCTTTTTCACGTAATCTTTACAGTATAAGAGCAGGTCATGTCGATTAGAACCAAATTCTATACTTTCTTGTCAGAAATAAAAGTTATACATATAGATAAAATGTTGATTGATAAACATAAGTTTTATGTAATAAGTGAAATGCGACTTTCAAAACTTCATTTACACCATCATCATATTTGTAAAATAAGAATCTACAATAAAAGAAGTACAGTTTGGTTTGTTGCATTTGGAAGATAAAGCCTATTTCGATAAGTATTATTATAAATATTTAAATAAAATAAATCATTTTAAATTACATTTATTGCTACGGCAAGCAATGCTACACAAAGCTTTTAAACAGAATAACCAAGCTATTTACAATTAAAGATTTTGAATCACCAAATATTTAAGAAGCAGATGGTGATAATACCTAAAATTTTTGAGAATGCACTTTGACATTGTAATAAGGAAGGATGCCATATTGCATTCGATACTGGGCAACTATTTACTACTTTCAAAAATAAGCATATTAGACCTTTGTTTTGGGGTGTTTTTCTATGGCTAAATATAGTGAAGAGTTTAAATTCATGGTGGTACAAGATTATTTAAATAGTCCATTAAGTTATCGAGTCATTGCGAGGAAATATAGAATCGCTGCAAAATCTCAAGTAAGACATTGGGGACATGTCTTTAAAAAATTGGGACGAAGTGGCAACAGCGATTCAATTTAATTATGAATAACCCTAGTTTAATTGCCATCTGGAAATGAACTGCTTTGTCTGGAGGTTGCGTATTAAAAAAAGTGGAAGGCTTTTCGAGAGAACCCGGATGCCTTCCTCAAAAAGCACAAGCAGTGATTACCTTTGAACATAAAGCAGAACGATTCCGATTAAAAGGTGTTTTCCAACAGGTGGATATACCTGAAGCCACATACCATTATCACATGAAGCAGCTACAGTTGGACAATCCGAATCAAGCTTGAAAAACATTGATTCTAAAAACTTTTGAGAAGCATGAAGGTAGATATAGATATCGTTACATTCATGCGGAATTAAAAGCGCAAGGACACACAATCAAACATTAAAAAGTACAACGCATTATGCAGAATTTGAACTTTAAATACATGAAATTCGTGTGTAAATCTCGTTATCAATCGTATAAAAGGGCTGTGAGGAAAGTGGCAAAAAAACGTTTCAACACACCATAGCCCTTCAAAAGCTAGTGACTGATGTAACAGAATTCAAATGTACAGACAATGAAAAGCTTTATTTGAGCCCAATTATTGAATTTATATAGCGGAGAAATTGTTGGTTTGAGTATGGCTAAACGCCCAATACTTGAGTTCGTGATCTATTCACTCAAACAAGCATTTCCAATTCTTCAAATGTGTATGCAATATCGAACAACGATTCATTCCGATCAGGGGTGGCACTATCATAAAAACAACAAGAATCAAAATAAAAAAACAGCCAGCATTTAGCTAACTGCTTTTCTATATAGATTGCCTAGCGATGTCCTACTCTCACAGGGGGAAGCCCCCAACTACCATCGGCGCGAAAGAGCTTAACTTCCGT
>NZ_JBIWBA010000057.1:0-1511 GCF_044760715.1 Lysinibacillus sp. NPDC098008 | reverse complement strand
ACCAACAGCGCGCTTACCCTATCCTCCTGCGTCCCCCCATTTCTCAAACGGTGAGGAGGTGGTACAGGAATATCAACCTGTTGTCCATCGCCTACGCCTATCGGCCTCGGCTTAGGTCCCGACTAACCCTGAGCGGACGAGCCTTCCTCAGGAAACCTTAGTCATACGGTGGACGGGATTCTCACCCGTCTTTCGCTACTCATACCGGCATTCTCACTTCTAAGCGCTCCACCAGTCCTTCCGGTCTGACTTCAACGCCCTTAGAACGCTCTCCTACCACTGACATCGTAGATGTCAATCCACAGCTTCGGTGAATCGTTTAGCCCCGATACATTTTCGGCGCAGCGTCACTCGACCAGTGAGCTATTACGCACTCTTTAAATGATGGCTGCTTCTAAGCCAACATCCTGGTTGTCTGTGCAACGCCACATCCTTTTCCACTTAACGATTACTTTGGGACCTTAGCTGGTGGTCTGGGCTGTTTCCCTTTTGACTACGGATCTTATCACTCGCAGTCTGACTCCCGTGTATAAATATCTGGCATTCGGAGTTTGTCTGAATTCGGTAAACCGGGATGGCCCCCTAGTCCAAACAGTGCTCTACCTCCAGTATTCTCATCACGAGGCTAGCCCTAAAGCTATTTCGGAGAGAACCAGCTATCTCCAAGTTCGATTGGAATTTCTCCGCTACCCACACCTCATCCCCGCACTTTTCAACGTGCGTGGGTTCGGGCCTCCAGTAAGTGTTACCTTACCTTCACCCTGGACATGGGTAGATCACCTGGTTTCGGGTCTACGACCACGTACTACTTCGCCCTATTCAGACTCGCTTTCGCTGCGGCTCCGCCTTCTACAGCTTAACCTTGCACGTAATCGTAACTCGCCGGTTCATTCTACAAAAGGCACGCTATCACCCATGAACGGGCTCTAACTACTTGTAGGCACACGGTTTCAGGTTCTCTTTCACTCCCCTCCCGGGGTGCTTTTCACCTTTCCCTCACGGTACTGGTTCACTATCGGTCACTAGGTAGTATTTAGCCTTGGGAGATGGTCCTCCCGGATTCCGACGGAATTTCACGTGTTCCGCCGTACTCAGGATCCACTCAGGAGAGAACGAACTTTCGACTACAGGGCTATTACCTGCTCTGGCGGACCTTTCCAAGTCGCTTCATCTAACTCGCTCTTTTGTAACTCCGTATAGAGTGTCCTACAACCCCAAGAGGCAAGCCTCTTGGTTTGGGCTCTTCCCGTTTCGCTCGCCGCTACTCAGGGAATCGATTTTTCTTTCTCTTCCTCCAGGTACTTAGATGTTTCAGTTCCCTGGGTCTGCCTTCAAGACGCTATGTATTCACGTCAAGATACTACGCCATTAAACGTAGTGGGTTCCCCCATTCGGAAATCTCCGGATCAAAGCTCACTTACAGCTCCCCGAAGCATATCGGTGTTAGTGCCGTCCTTCTTCGGCTCCTAGTGCCAAGGCATTCGCCGTGCGCCCTTAATAACTTAACCGTC
>NZ_JBIWBA010000056.1:0-3004 GCF_044760715.1 Lysinibacillus sp. NPDC098008 | reverse complement strand
ATAAGGCACCTTCCATTCAAAAACGAATGGAAAGTGCCTTATTTTTGTTTGAAAAACTAATTCATCGTAAAAAATGTAAGTTTTTCAGTGCCCTCGGTGTAGCATAGCTATCTTTTTTACCAATTAAAGTGAATGAAACTTCACCTTTAGAATCTGTTTTTAAAGTAAATTCTTGTTCAGATTTAGAACTATCTAAACGATATACAGTGCTTGTATTATTATCTACTAAATATACTGGACCAGTAGTAGTTAACGCAGAACCTGATTTTACTGATACTTTTACATCTGTACCAGATGGAGCTAATTTACCAGCTTTATCTTTTAATACAGCTTTGTAATCACGACCACCAGTGTTTTCTAAATCATCAGCTAATTTAGAAGCAGCTGTTTTAGTAATTTTACTATTCACTACATCATTGCTATAAGTATAAGCTGATTGAGCTCCTAATTTATCTGCAATTTTAGCATCAGCGCCATCTTTGAATGCAGCTGCATTAGAAGTTCCTAGTGCTGTTAAAGTTAACTCCATGTTTTGAATTTTACCGAATGCAACAGGTGGAGCAAATGCTACTAATTCAGTTTTGTCAAAACGACCAACTGTTGGGTCAGTATTATTAACGCCTTTACGGTCAACCCATACGAATGGAGTAACTGTTTCGCTGCTACCAGTTAATGTGAATGTAGCTTCACCTTTTTTATCAAGTGTAATTTTCACTTGTTTGTTATTTGTTTCATCTACGCTAGAAGTTGTAAATTGACCAGGGTATCCTAAGTCTTTACCAGTTGGATCTGTTACAGTAACACCTTTATTAGCTTTATCAGGTGTAACATTTACATTGTCTAAGAAGCCAACGTTTACTGTTTGACCAGAACCACCAGCTAATTTTACTTTATAAACTTTTTTCGCACCATTATTTAAGTTATTACCTTCAGTAACTTCAGTTAAAGCTAATGGTTGAATAGCAGCCCAGTAAACTTTTGAGAAGTCACGAGCAGTTGGGTTACCAGTCGCATAAACTTGTACTTCATCTTCTGTTACTAATTCATAAGCTGTTGAAGCATAACGAGTATACGTATAAGTAGCTACACCGTTTTCATCAGTTGTTGCTTCAGCAATGATTGGTTGGTTTAAAGAAGCATGAGCAGTTTCTTTGTTTGATGAATCAATGATGTTAAATGTAACAGGAATATTAGCTTTTGATTGACCTTCTCCAACTGTTACTTGTGCTTTTAAAGTTACTTGTGTTCCAAGTGGAGCTTGTTGAGATTTATGAGAACCAACTTGTGTTGTTTCTTTCTCAACAACTGGATTTTGGAATTCAGTCATTTTAACAGCTGTTGGAATAACAGCAGCTACACCTTTGAATCCACCGATTACTTCATCTTTATAAGAAAGAACGTATTCTTTTTCAGCAGTTTGTGATGCCGTAGTTAAAACAACTGCTTTTTTGTTTGATTGTTTGATTGCTGCATTTTTGATTTCTAAACCATCGATGCTGAAGTCGCTAGCTTTTACGTCAGTATCGACTTCTTCTGGGAACGTTACTTCAACAGTTGTGTTGTTAATTGCTTTTATCAACTGTAGAAGTAAGATATTGCCCTAATGCTATTTCAATAATCGCTTGGGGTGTTAGTTGCCTTTTTTGACATTGCTCTAGTAGTGCTGCGTAAAGTGAGGAGGTAAGTGTGATTGTGAGTTCATTCGTTGTAATGGTATGAGGGATTGTGGCATTTGTGAGTAGGGCTGTAAGTGCTTGTTGGTTAGCAAGAAGAAATTGCATTAATGTTGTTTCATTTAATGATGAAGATTGTTCCTGTTGCATAGGTGTAGAGACATAATAATAATTTTGAAGCTCAGGATGCCAAATATAGCCCTGCTGTTTCATATAAAGACCCATTTCCTCCACAGTACGAAAGCCATGTTGCTGTGCGATTTTTTTAAAGTTTGGTTGCTTCGTTGCTAAGCTTTGTAATAGAGCTTGTATTTTTGTCGAAGGTGTTGCATTGGACTGCTTTATATAGATTTGCGTGGTCTTGTCCCAACGAAAGCCTCGTCTACGCATATGCATATCAATAGATTTCCATTGTTGATTGAAAGTTTGGGCGATTTCTTGACGAGTTTTTCCTTGCTCAAGCTGTTGCAAAATTATTGTTGTTTTTTCATCATATTGCATAACTGTGCCTCCTTACGATTCTAAAGAATGAACGGCTTGCTGAAGCGCCTGAAAATCTGTATGCATATAAATAGAAGTTGTTCGCACATTGGCATGACCAAGGAGCTTTTGGATAATGGCAATATGAACATTATGCTTTACTAAGTTACTAGCAAATGTATGCCGTAAAATATGGCAAGTAATTAGCTGAGGATGCTGCATTTCATGGCTAGCTTTTTTAAAAACGCTATTAATATATTGAGGTGAGATACTACCTGTTTTAGCAAGTGCAAAAAAATAAAGTGAGTTGCTATTTTTCGGGCGAATGGTTTGAAGATACTGTTTTAATAGTAGAACTGTACGATGATTTAATGGCACAACACGAGATTTATCACCTTTACCATGCAGAACATGCACAATGCACTGTTCAAAATCCACATCAGACAATAATAGCTGTGTGCACTCACTAATTCGTAAGCCTGTATTGGCAATAAATTGGGCAATAACTCGAATGGTTGGGTGTGTGATGTGCTGTGAAAATTGTTGAAGTTTTTCTTCTGTTAAATAATGACGTTCATGTGTTTGAGGTTTTAGTGGGATAAGATGTATGGCACAATTATTGTTGATTATTTTTTTAGACAATGCCCATTTGAATAAACTTTTCACGCTCTGTATTTTTCGATTAATCGTTGCGACAGCTAGTTGTTTTAACAAAAGCATTTGTTGAAATGCTTCTAAATGGTCAATTGTAACTTCATCTATATATACGGTGAAAGAAAATTAGAGTTTCAAGCACAGCCTATTCACCGTATTTTCAGGTGTTTGATTAATCATTTGGATAAAGCCTTGGA
>NZ_JBIWBA010000055.1:0-3182 GCF_044760715.1 Lysinibacillus sp. NPDC098008 | reverse complement strand
TCATTTATTCCTCCATTTAAATTCCAGAGAAACTTGGTCTGTGATAAGAAATATGACAAAACGAACTCAGGTCAGTTAGCTATGAATAATTCGGGAATATCAATGCTATGGCACATTCATTTTTTGAAGACCGTGATACAACTTCTAATGTCACACTAACGAATATGCAGGATTTTAAGCAGGTCAATGATAAACTAGCTGAAGGCACATATCCATCAAAGCCCAATGAAATTATTGTAGGCTATCATTTTGCTCAAACATTATTAAATGAAGAGGATCGCAATATAATGGCTGAGAAAAGTAAAAAGGCTGAAGCTGAAGGTACTTATTATGATGGAAGAGACGAGGGCTATAAGGAATCACTCATTGGTCAAAAGATTGACTTGTCCTTAGCAACTCATGATGATCCAAATAATGAAACGGAAAAAATGACCTATACAATTGTTGGTATTATGGAGAAGCCTTCTTATGATTGGATGATTGATAGCTCTATTCATATGGATAAGGCACAGAAGGCAGCATTAGCACAAAGCTTAGCACTTCCAGAGGATGAGCTGTTTTATTCGGAATTTAATATTTTTGCGGATACATTGGAAAATGTAAAGCCAATTTTAGAAACATTAAAAGAGAAAGGCTACAGTGTTTATTCAGTTACAGAGCAATTAGAGCAAATGAATGTATTTTTCCTTGTCTTAAAAATGGGTTTAATTTTTGTTGGGACAATTGCAGTATTAATTGCTTCTATCGGTATTTTTAATACAATGACAATGGCTGTGACAGAGCGCACACGTGAAATTGGTGTACTAAAGGCAATTGGTGCAAGCCCAAAGCTTATCCAACGATTATTTTTAATGGAAAGTACATTTATTGGTATTTTAGGGACGCTCATTGCGGTTGTTATTTCCTATGCTATTAGTATTGCAGCTAATATTGCATTGCCATTAATTTTAAAGGCAGCAACAGGAGAGGATGCCTTTGCAACAAATAATATTACGTTTTCTCTGATTCCATGGCAGCTCGTATTGATTGCAGCGGCTATTAGCATTGGGGTCGCAATGATTTCTGGCTATCGCCCAGCACGCAAGGCGACAAAAATTGATGTCATTCAAGCTTTACGACAAGAATTATAAGAAAAGGGGCTCAAATAACTTTTGAGCTCCCTTTTTATAGACCTATTGTAAATAGTCGCTTAGTTCATTTGCTAAAAATGGTGTGGCATTTAGGAGTTTTACAAAGGCATCGTAGCTAGCACGCTGTTGTTTATTTGGCCTTTTGCCTGTGTGGTAGGCTCGAATTAAAATATTTTTTGGTGTATTTTCCATATCAATAAACTCCAGTAGCTGTGCCTCATAGCCAACCAATGATAATATTTCTGCTCGAATAGCATCTGTCGCAAGGGCAGCAAAACGTTCTCGTACAAGCCCGTGCTGTAGCATAATATCAAGAGCTGGTGTATGAAGCTGACGATTTAGCTCATGCTGACAACAAGGAACACTTAAAATAACGCTTGCACCCCACTTTACAGCGCGAGCCAAGGCCATATCTGTAGCAACATCACAGGCATGTAATGTTACCACCATATCAACAGCAGATTCCTCGTTATAATCATTAATATCCCCTACAAGAAATTCAAGCTGGTCATAGCCTAAATCCTGTGCAATCTGTGAGCATTCTTCAATAACTTCTTTTTTTAAATCCAAGCCTGTTACGTGAATATCTAAGCCCTTTTCAATTTTTAAATAATGGTATAAAGCAAATGTTAAATAAGATTTACCTGAACCAAAGTCTAAAATTCGCACCTGCCGATCTTTTGGTAAGTAAGCTAAAGCATCGTCAATAAATTCAATAAAGCGATTAATCTGTTTAAATTTATCGTACTTTTGCTTTTTAACCTTTCCTTCCGCTGTTTGTACACCAAGTCGAATTAAAAAAGGATAGGGCTGGTCATCAGAGAGTAAGTAATTTTTTTTACGATTATGTGTAAGGCTGACCTGCTTTGGTGAAGCAGTCTTATCGGATTTCCAAAGCACCTTATTTTTTTTGGATAATTGTACATGTACTTTTTCATCTACAAAATCAATATGAGCTTGACGATAGTCCTCAAAGAAGGACTCAAGCTTGGCAGGGAAGCTTGCTAAAAGGATATTTTCATGTTTTAAAATCCGTTCATATTGGTATTCAATTTGTATATGGTAAGCATTTTTAAGCATTAATGGCTTTAATTTAATTCGTTTGATGTCATTAGATTTCATGCGCGGTTGACTAATTGTTGCAGTAACAAGCTGCTGCTGTAAGATTTGCTCAATAAGCTGAGCTTTCATTTCCTCAAATGTCATATATTTTTCGCCTACTTTATTGTGTGATAGATGGCACTAGTTTAACATACTTTTTTCAGTGACCAAGGCTACTTTGGCTTAGTGAGCTATTTTTATTATTATAATTAAGAAATTACAGGGATAATTGGCTATTTACGGTACCTTTATTATAGTAAGAATAGGTGATACTAAACATATATCAAGGAGGGAAGCATATGTCAGATAATATGTATCAATTATTAGCCATTATTATTTATATGGTCGCTATGCTGGCAATTGGTTGGTATGCATTTGCGAAAACATCTAATTTAACAGACTATATGCTGGGCGGGCGTTCTTTAGGACCAGCGGTAACAGCATTAAGTGCAGGGGCAGCTGATATGTCAGGATGGCTCCTAATGGGCTTACCGGGGGCGATTTTTTTATCAGGTCTTGTAGAGGTATGGATTGCTATTGGTTTAACAATCGGCGCTTATTTAAACTGGCTATTGGTAGCACCAAGGTTGCGTGTGTATACACAGGTGACAAATGATTCGATTACTATTCCAAGTTATTTGGATAGTCGATTGCGTGATCAGACAAAGCTAATTCGAATTGCTTCAGGAATTATTATTTTAGTGTTCTTTACATTTTATGTATCATCTGGGATGGTTGCAGGAGGCAAGTTTTTTGATAGCTCCTTTGGTTATGACTATCATTTAGGCTTACTAATTGTTTCAGGTGTAGTTGTTGCCTACACATTATTTGGTGGATTTTTAGCTGTTAGTTATACATATATAAGGTGATTAACTTTTAGACTTACACTCTTTTTCTTCGTTTTCCTGTATACTATTCTTAATAGATATGAAACGGAGAAAAATGATGCGT
>NZ_JBIWBA010000054.1:0-3630 GCF_044760715.1 Lysinibacillus sp. NPDC098008 | reverse complement strand
TTTTCCCTGAACTCGTCGTATTCTTTCTCAGTTAGCATAATTTTCACCTGTTTAGTCCGCTTTTCGGTAGGGTCTAAAACCTTTCTCCCTGTCGTTTTTGGTTCTTTTTCCATTATCTGCCCATGCTAAAACCTTTGCGCTGTGTTTGCTCCGGTGCTTTTATTTCCATCTCCAACTCCTGCTTAAGTTCTTTCGATATCGCCCTTGTCAGGCCATGCTGTTTGGTGATATCAATACTTGCCCCTTTGGCCTTATAGCCAATATTGTTGTCTTTTAACCGCTCCCCCTGGTTGTCTACCATATTGGCAAGTAAGTGGTAATGAATGTGCCCTTTTTCTGCATGCCTGATAGCCACAAATTGGGTTTGAGTAAGGTCTAAACCTGCATTCTTCCCCTTCCCTTTTGCAAGCCTTTGGATGTAATCCTGTAAAATTTCATCTTCCTTCTTTCCGGCCAGCTTGGCCGTGTCTTCCGGAGAATGGGAAATGATGATCTGCATAATTTTATTTTTAAGTTCTGGACGTTGATCGGCCTGCGCCTGAAACTGCTTGATCAGAAGCTCGCGGTCCACTTGGCTCGTGGTGCCATTGCAGGCAATCACTGTGGCATCCTTGTCGCTCCGGCAGCAGTAGCTGATCGTAGCGCTGATGCTGGAGTTCATTTTTACTTTTGCTATCATCTTTCTTTCTTCCTTTTTGCTTTCTGGCTTCGGTGCAACCGTTGCCGGAAACAAGCGTTTTGAGAAAGGACGCAGTCCCTCAAAACACTGCTTGCCAAATAAAGCGTCCAACCTTTGAAACGACAATATAGGAGTTTTAAAGGATTTTTACATGAACCGTAATTTTATAGCTGGATTAAACAGCGAATAAATTTGCGCCTCTTTTTTTCTCTTCCTTTCTTTTTTCCTTTTCCCAGATCTTTTTTCCCTAAACCGCAAATCTGCCGAAGGAGATAAGCCGTTATGTGTGGGGGGCAATTAACCTCATTTTTTACCCCAAATAAGACTGTCAGTTTGATTTTTATTGAAAAGACGGGTAATACGGCAGAAAAAAAAATAAACGTCTTATATCGTCTTATTTGAGGCCGGCCCGCCCCCCGGCGACCCTCTTTCTTTTTTTTGTTTTTTTGTTTTTTTTTCGTCGACCCCTTCAGCTTCAAAAAGAAGAGAAATCCGGTCTTTTTTGCCTTAAATACCCGGCGTTTGAGGGACAACAGTTCTTTTTAATTATTTTAAATACTTTCCTATTTTACTCCCTTGTAAAGGTCTGACTGTCAGAGTCTATGAAGCTCGAAAACGAACCTTTTATAACATTAAACGAACCTTTTATAACATTAAACGAACCTTTTATAACATTAAACGAACCTTTTATAACATTCAAAGACTTAATTAAAAGAACAGTTCTTTTAATTAGTACTTTTTAAGTATATTTGATAAAATTTATATTAAATATGAAGGATTTAGGGATTATAACCGAACAGGACGCAAATAAAGTAGGAGAAGTCCTCTATAAACAGCATAATGCGCTTACTTCCGGCCGTTATGATTTTACAGCTTGCCAGTTGGATATCATGTTTATGGTGTTAGCTTCACTAAAAGAGAATGAAACTGCTTATAAAATCCATGTTACCGACATTGAATTGATCACTGGTCGCAAATGGAACATTTCCCAACTGACTGAAAGCACGGAGGGCTTACTTACACGAATGTTTGAAGTTGATTCAGAGGATGGTTATACACAATTCGTCTTGTTTCAGTACTTTAAGTATCTAAAGGGAACAAGGACTATTGAGGTCAAACTTTCTGAAATATCCCTGCCGTATTTTTTCGACCTCAAAAATAACTTTACCCATTTTCAGCTTAAGTCCGTCCTTGATTGCTCTTCCAGTTATGCTAAAAGACTTTACATGTTAGCATGCCAATGGCGCACTGTTGGAAAATTTCCTCGTCCTATACCTATAACCGAATTAAAGAAAATGCTTGGGCTGGTCGATAAAAAGGGAAATGAACAATATGCGGAGATAACAGGTTTTAAAACAAAAGTATTGGACATTGCAAAAAAGCAAATAAACGAGCATACGGACATACATTTTGATTATGAACTTTATAAAAAAGGACGTTCTTTCGAGTTCATTCAAATATTTGTAAACAGTTCAAAAAACAAACCTGATCAATTAGAGATTGATTTCCAAAAGGACATTGATTTTCAGAAAGATGTGCGCAACGTTATGGCATATGGATTAAGTAAGGAATATTCCGAATTGATTGTAAAAGATGGTTATACCAAGTTTATAGCGTTTATTGAGGATCTGAATGCAAAAATTCGACAAGGCAAAGCATCCATTGAAAAATCAACGGCCTATATCGTTGGAGCGTATCAGAAAAAAGGTGTACTACCTAAAAAAGAAAATTAGAAATTTAGGCTAAGCTGATCTACGCTAATCTGTGTAGGTGATCGGTAATGAGCTCCCCTAAATAGTCAATATCAAAAGGCTTTTCTATAAAACCATCTGCACAGGCATCTTCTGTAATTTGTTGCAGTCCCACCGCAGTGGATAATAATATAACAGGAATGTTGTTTGTAACGGGATTCGCTTTTATTTCCTTGCAAATATCACTACCAGAACCATTCATTACCACATGATCTAACATTATTAAATCTGGCTGTATAATGGATATATCCTCAATAATCGAGGAATAAATAGAGGCTATGACTTTATAGCCTTGGTCTTCAAGAATTATGGTAATAATATCGAGTATATCCTGATCATTCTCGACAACCAAAATTTTACTTTGCATAATGAGTTGTGTATGGCAGAACGTGTCAAATGTACTGAAATCATTTCGTTGTACCCCCCTTCGTTAATTTACCCTCCTTTTACTTCTTGTTCAGCTCTTGAAGGTACTTTTGATACATGTTTTCACCTCCTTTTTCCTTTCTCATCCACTGGATAAAAGTCGCTTGGTTGCTTATGGTTTGCTCTGCTTTCTCTAATTTATTTTCCTTTTTAACCCCATAAATCACCCCTGCTGCACCTATTAGAAGAAACACAAGGGAAGAAATAATAAGGGCACCGAAATATTTATCCTTTGCTCCAATGGTTAAATGCCTGGTCAATTTTATCTCTGCAGGAACATTTACTTTTTCAATCATTCCCCCCAGTTTAACAATGTTTTCGTTAACTGCATGGTGTAGGTTTTTGGCTTCTTTAGTGGAGTCTTCCAGTCTTTGGACACTTGCGCCTAATCCTTCAATATTGATCGCCTTAAGCCGTTTTATTTCGCTTAAAAGTGCCTCATTCAGTATCTCACTCATATATTTTCTCGTTTAAATATTTTATCATTCCTTCAATTTTGGCGGCATAGGCCAACACTCCTTCTTTCCGGCAAAGCTGGGCGATCTGGTTAATGTTGTTCCCTACTCGGGAGATATCCCGTAATAAAGCGGCTTTTTCTGCTGTCATGGCCTCTTTTATGTCTTTTCCTTTAGCAAGCTCCCGCATGACCTCTGCAACGCTCTGCCGGCTTTTAAATGCTTTTTCCCTGAACTCGTCGTATTCTTTCTCAGTTAGCATAATTTTCACCTGTTTAGTCCGCTTTTCGGTAGGGTCTAAAACCTTTCTCCCTGTCGT
>NZ_JBIWBA010000053.1:0-4074 GCF_044760715.1 Lysinibacillus sp. NPDC098008 | reverse complement strand
GGTTGTATATAACCAAATCTATAAAAGAAATAGGAAGAAAAATGACAAAAGCCATCGAGAGTGAACCTCTCGATGGCTTTTGTCTACAGTCTGAAATAATAATTATTATTGATCAATATGCTCTATATGGAATAAGTAATGAGGTGGGAACATGAAAAGGATTTTCCAATTTAAAACACTGAAAGCTCGCATTTTAAGTGCATTTATACTTTTATTAACAATTGTCATTAGCTTTACAAGCTACACTTATATTTCCAATACAAATATGGAAAAACAAGCGGAAAGCTTAGTACAGGAAGATTTAATTGTCTTAAATGCAAGTAAGAACTTAGCACTTTCTATGAGTGTTCGTTTATCAGCAGCCTTTAACTTTATCTCAACAGGTGATATAGCTCATAAAGAAACATTTAATGATTATCATGCAATGGCTGGTGAGGAGCTAAATAACCAGCTACAGCAATTTAAAGTTTAATGAAAAATAGCAAGCGGGTGTTTCAAAAGTCGTTTGAAACATCCACTTGCTATTGCCATTGTCGAATAGGAACCCTTTCCAATTCATGGCGCTTAATAATAACGCTAATCTTTTGAAACCATTGCTCACATAGTTCCAATGCTTCCTCATATTCATCTGTATCCCTTTCAATTGGATGGTCACTATTTTCCATAAATATATATTCAACAATAGGGGCTGCTAGATGATCCACAACTAGCTTTAATGATAGCTGTGAAACTGTATCTTCCTCCTCAAGCTCCTCCATTTCATCTAATAATGAGCTACCTATTAAATAGTTTTTCGCTTTTCGTATAGTTGCTTCATCCTCCACCACTGCTACCTCATATATTTTATTAAATGGAATTTCTATTACTTTGAGCGGGTCATCCAATGCTTCTCGCTGTGCTACAATCAGCATATTCGTTTGCTCATTTAACAATAAAGCATGTAAAACATCCTGTGATATTGTGCATTGTGTATGAGGAATAGCTGTTATCTCTGCCTCACTTGCCTCCCGCATATTCGCTAAATGCTGCATTTCACTATAACGCGCTTTTATATAACGCACGCTGCCTATACCAACTAAAGCTATACCAATGATAAAAAAGAGCTGCTGAATAATCATCAGCTCAATAGCATTTGCTAGAACAAGATAGATAATCCCCAATAAAATGAAAAAAATAATTTTCATTGCTCTCCCGCCCTTAAGTAAGATAATTGCTAGAAAAAATCCTGTGATATACTAGCAATCATATTCTTAAGACTATCTTTTCATACTTCTTTGCTACAAAAAAAGACATCGAGATTGAATTTCTCGATGTCTTTCACTCACTTACCCCTAAGTGTTTGAATATATTATACGTTTTGTGTTACAAGGAGCACTGATGGTATAAAGGATAGCGCAAACATCGCTACATACCATAGTGACGTACGACGTAATGAAAAACGAACTTTTTTACGTTCTGCATAAAAAATATCTAACATAATTGCAACAATAAAAGGCATTGTAATACATGCAATAGCTACTAATAAGATGTCAAAATAAATCATACAAGCACCCCTTTATTTGTGAACACTTTTCATCTTTTTTGTGAACATTTTGTGATAAGTCAATTGTACATAATTCCGTCACAAATTGTCAACAATTTTTAAAGAAAAAAGGATGCTTTTAGATTGACAAGTATATTAGTCTCTATATTTATATGTTAAGCCTCTTAAAAAATTGCGTACAAAGCGATCACCGCATTCTTTATAATTGCGATGGCTCGGGTTTCTTAAAATAGCCCCTAGCTCGCTTTTCGAAACATTCACACCACCCTCATATAAAATATCAAGCATATCTTCACTTGTTAAAGCTAAAGCAATTTTTACTTTCTTTAACAGCATATTATTTGGGCTTTCTTTTCCTGTAACAGGTGCTGGCCCTTCAGCCTGTCCTTCTGCTGTTTTTTGAGGTCCACGTTTAAATGTAATAAAGCCATTTAAAAAGGCCTCAAGCATTTTATTATTACATTTAATGTATACTTCTGGTGCTTCTTCCTCATCATTTACTTTAATCAGCATATTTAACACATCTTCTTTTGTGTAGTCCAGACCACCTAGCTTAAAAATTTTCACCATCTCTGTATTTTTTATATCGAATGCATAGCGTAAACGAATTAATATATCATTATTCGTCATAAATTAGTTCCTCCTTTTATTCAATCAATTACGCCCTAGCGTAATTGTACCTGTCGCTAATGCTTTCAGTACATAAAGCATCTGCCGCCAGGGCTTTTATCTTGGTTCAGTGGACATTTGGACATCCACTGAGCCAAGATAAAGAATCAGGCTTAATTATAACAGAGAGCTTCATGCTTTCCACAAGTTGTTGTGATTAACAATTAGCGTGTGTCTTTCCTTCTTTTTAAATGTATGAAAAGTATCACATCGTCCATTCTAAATTTGAAGGAGGTGACAATCATGGCTAATACGAACCGTAGTTCCAACAAACTGCAAGTACCTGGTGTTCAAGAAGCTGTCGATCAAATGAAATATGAAATTGCTCAAGAATTTGGTGTACAGCTTGGTCCTGAAGCATCTTCTCGCGCAAATGGCTCCGTTGGGGGAGAAATTACAAAACGCCTTGTAGAAATGGCTGAAAAACGCTCAAAAGGTTTATTATAAAAATAACAAGAACGAATCCCAACGGTAATGTGGAATTCGTTCTTTTATCATTTATCAGATTATGCGATTTGCATCGCCTTGTCTGAGCTTTTCAATGTCAACATCACAACAAAGGAAGTGCAATATAGCGCCGCTAAGTAAATCATTGCTATTGTCATATCGTAGTTTTGTAAAATATAGCCGACGAAAATTGGAGAAAAACCACCTATTGCTCGGCCAAAGTTAAAGATTGTATTGGTTGCTGTACTGCGAATTTGTACAGGATAGAAGCTACTAATTAATGCACCATATCCGGCAAACATCCCATTCGAGAAGAAGCCTACAATAGCGCCTCCCATTAATATAGCAATTGCTCCTGTTGCAAAGGAGTACAGAAATACTGCACAGGCAGAAGCAAGTAAAAAGACACCAAAGGCACGCTTTGCACCAAATTTATCCATAAATCTACCGAATGTCAGCATCCCAATAATCATGCCAACTGCGGTACTAATTGTCCACAATGCTGAGCTTGATACAGATAACCCTTGTGATTGCTGTAGCATAGACGGCAACCAAATCATTAAGCCATTGTAGCCTGCAATTTGAACAGTAGCCATTAAAATAAGCGAAAGTGTCGTTACTGCTATACGAGGTGTGGCGAATAGCTGTGTTAATTTTCCTTGCTCTTGCTTTTTATGTTGCTTGCTCTGTGCTGCTAACCATTCTGGTGATTCTTCAAGATTTCTACGTACAATAAAGGCAAAAATAACAGGGAATACACCAATAAAGAATAATGCTCTCCATCCTAAATGCGGTAAAATAATCGCACTTAATAATGCCGCTAAAATAACGCCATATTGTGCTCCTACACTTACATAAGAGGAAGCTCGTCCCTGCTTATTCTTTGGCCAAGCCTCAGCAACAAGTGCCATACCAATACCATACTCTCCACCAGCACCTAAACCAGCAATAAATCTATAGATATAAACTTGTTCAATATTTGTGGCTAGTCCTGTTAAAGCCGTACCAATGGCAAATAATATAATCGTATATGTAAATACTTTTACTCGTCCATATTTATCTGCTAGTATACCGAAAATAATACCGCCTAATAGCATACCAATATTTGTAACTGAAGAAATCATTCCTCCTGTTGCAAGGTCGATATTAAACTCTGCAATAATCATTGTCATCGCAAAGGAAATAAACATAATGTCCATTCCTTCTAAGGTTAATCCCGCTACTGAAGCGACAACCGTTTTCTTACGATAATCCATTCCTTCTAGCCTCCCATTTTCTAGTTGTCTATCTCTTTTAGTGAATGGATTATAGCTGTCTTGTGTAAGCCCGTAATCAAATAACGCATATAAATGACCTGGCACCTCCGGTACGATAAACGTATCATTCAAAGGAGGTGCCATTCCTATGCCAACGGA
>NZ_JBIWBA010000052.1:0-5027 GCF_044760715.1 Lysinibacillus sp. NPDC098008 | reverse complement strand
GGAGCTTGCAATGCGCTATTTGAGATAACTCCCCTACCCTATCAATGTACCTGTCAAAAAACTTACTGTAAGTCGATGAGGTGACAAAGAGTTGACAAAAATCGACAAGGGGGGAGGGGACACTTGTTCTACTTGTCGAATGTTTAAATAGACAAGGGTAGTATAAGTGCATAGGAAACGATTTAAGGGCGATTAAGGTGCGAGTGGTACTTTTCTATTCGAAAATATTTTAAACGTCAAATAGACCCCTTTTGAGGCGTTACAGAAGCATATGGTGCAGCTGCAAGGGTGGAGCGTAGCGGAAAGCGGTAAGCGGACGGAGCGCTAGCGTAGGAGCATTAAGGAGCGGCCCTTGTTGCTGTAGACACGATTTATCAAGCTAGCCATTGACGAAGGAAATGGGGTGGGGCGTTTTTCCCCACAACATTTTTTTCGGCACCAGCTGTAAGCGAAAAGTTTTTGGGATTGCCTTTTTTCAAAAAGGCAAGGTTTTGGGTTTTTGATTTTGGGTTCTGGTTTTGATTTTGGGTGAACGAAGTGAGTTGCTTTTTTGAGTTTTGGGTTTCAATTTTTTAAGAGATTCGGGGAATGAGGAGGGGGGTACTACGACCCCCCTTTTAAGTGCCGAGTGCCAAATTGAGCGAAAAAGCCACACAAACACTAGAGCGGCAAGGGTTTGAAGCTTGCGACACCTGAGCGAGTTTTTGGCGAGTTTTTGGCGAGTTTTTTTTGCGTTGTAAAAAATATTGACTGTTTTTGCAAAAAAAACGTAAAATATTTTTACATTGATAATGTAATTTTTAGGAGGGTTAAAATGGCTGAGAACAAAAAAAGAGTTTCTATAGGTTTGACTAAATCACAATATGATTTGGTTGAAAAATTAGCTAAAGAAAAAGGATTTTCTAAATCTGCAATATTTGTTTTGGCTTTAGAAGAATATGCGAGAAAGGATTCAGAGCAAAAAAAATAAGCGAAAACTCGAGTTTTTGAAGGATACGAGTTTTCGCTATAGGTTTTTCTGATGAGGTGATTATAACAAATGGCAAAAGAAAAGGCTAGATACTTCACTTTTTTATTGTATCCCGATTCTATACCTTCGGATTGGGAAGAAAGATTGGAAATGATTGGTGTACCTATTGCTATTAGTCCTTTACATGATAAGGATTTGAGTGATGTTGATGGGCAAAAATATAAGAAGGCTCATTATCATGTTATTTATGTGGCTAAAAATCCTGTGACTGCTGATAGTGTACGTTTTAAAATTAAAAAAATGTTAGGCGAAAAAAGTGTCGCAATGGTTAAAATCGTAGTTACTAACATGGAAAATATGTATTTATATTTGACTCATGAATCTAAAGATGCGATTGCTAAAAATAAACATAAGTACGATAAAAAAGATATTAAGCTGCTTAATAACTTTGATATTGATAGATATATAACGCTTGATGTTGAAGACAAAGAAGACATGTTAAACGAAATTTGTGATTTGATTGATGATTATGATATTGCGAATATGCGAGAGTTGAGAAGGTTTGTAAGAGTTCATGGTGCAGAGTATAACCTACCCAGCATGAAAATTATCAATTCTGTTTTACGTTCGCATACTGGATTGATTAGATTGTATTTTGATGCTGTTTATCAAGAACGGAAATATGGTCGAGACGATATTGATAGAGAAACAGGTGAATTAAAATGACGAAATGAAATAACACGATATTTTTTGAGAAAGGGATCAAACATGAATTAACAGTTGAAGAATTGAATAAAAAGGGGAGTAGTGATAATTTCACTACTCCCCTTTTTATTTTTAAGATGTTACTAGAGTGATTGTTCGATCCCATTCACCATTCCATGTGAATCCAATAGGTTGGCTACCAATTACTACACCTAGTGTATAAATACCTTTAGCAACTACAGTAGCTGTATCTCTATAAGAAGTGACAGTGCTAAATGATGATGTGCCACTTTTGTGTGTCCATTTTACGTCATGGTATCCTGTTTGCCATGAATCTATGTTTGATACTGATACATATTGAGGTTTATTGTTTACAAATTTATAAGTGTAATTAAAAGATAGGTTTCTTTGGTTTAATACTCCCATTACAGGGCCGTTCATAGGACCCCACCAAGATCTTTGGATAGTTCCTGAATATATAGTTGAAAAAAGGGATATATCGTTTTG
Organism: Lysinibacillus sp. NPDC098008; assembly: GCF_044760715.1. NCBI lineage: Bacteria > Bacillati > Bacillota > Bacilli > Caryophanales > Bacillaceae > Lysinibacillus > Lysinibacillus sp. NPDC098008. The sequence goes on along the minus strand of NZ_JBIWBA010000052.1, from coordinate 2,845 downwards.
TGTAACTATAATTTCTTCTGTTGTAGAAAGGCTTTCCTCTTCTGTTAGTGTTTTTAGGAATTCTTCGAATTCTTCTATAGTGTCAAAGGCAAGAGGAGTTTGATTAGAAAAAGTAGTTACATTAGAATCTGATAATTGGATGTCATACTTAGTGCTTAGCTCTTGGATTTGGTCTTCAAACTGTGTTGGGTTTTCCGAGGCGCTTGCGGCTTGAGAAATAAGGATTGTAAGCATAAATGTGAATAGTACTGATATGACTGTTCTTTTCATTTTAACACTTCCTTTTCTTAGTATATAATTATAGTAACATGTATTTTTGGTTAATAGAGTTAAAAAAGCTAAAAAAAACCAAAGGTGGGTTTTATATTAGAAAAAAATCAGCTATTGCTAGTATTGTAATTACATTCCTGTTTGGTGTTCCATTTAAGTGGATTAAATATAAAGGTGTGGAAGGAATTACAGTCTTTCAAGTAAAGGATTTTGGAGCTTTGAATTTGTTATATGATTTTATGACTTTAAGTATAAATTTTTTTATTGTTTACTTTATATTTTCTAAAATAGAGGATTATATGGAGAAGTCTAAAGAAAAAAGTTATAAGTGAATAGGTTCTATTGAGATGAGTATACTTTAAAATGCTGATGATCAATGTTATGATGGAATCAGCAAAAAAGAGATAGTACCAACTGGTACACAAACGAAACCCCCAGTAGTTGCACCTACTGGGGGTTTCTGCTCTTTTGCGGTAGAGTGAACCGTTTAGGCTAGTTGTCGCTGTGGTTTCTGTTTTCTAGCCATTTGCAGAAGTAGTAGCAAGATACTCCTGCCAAAAAGGAAACCAAAAAAGAGATAGCAAATTCCAACTGATACACCCCCTTACTGTTGCCAGTCTGGGTGCGACAACGCGGACAATTATAACATAATTTTTTTGTGCAAAAATATAACAATGTGATATGATGATTTTAATAAATTATCTTTAAGTCGCTCGCAGCGGAAGTCGTCATATCCTTGGTTTTACAAGGCAGATTCGGCACAAGTTTTTTAGCCTTTTATAAATAAAGGCAGCCGTATGGCATAAATGTGTTTTGTTGTCTTTAAAAAATGATAGTTGTGGTATTTTTGTTTGTTGGCGAGTACAACCAGTAGCACCAAACGGGTGGCAAAAAAATAAAAATTGAAATTGAGATGACAGGTAGCGTTTAGCGCAACGTGTCATTTTTTTATGTAAAAAATAATTGAGGGAGGGAAATGGAAATGGATGAATTTAGATCGCGTTTAACAGTCAGAGAAGAAAGTTTTGTGTTGAAGCAATACGCTGCGGGCGAAAAAATCGAGGCTATACGAGCGCAATCGGAATTACACAAATTGGCAGAATGATAGCATTAAAAAAAGAGAGAGCATAGACCAGTTTAGTGGTCTGTGCTTTTTTGTGTTTTGACTGCGGTAGCAGTCAGTCGGCAGAGCCGACATGTGTTTTGGTTGCAGTTGCTTTAGCAACTGTTGGCTGCGGAGCAGTCACATCTTATCAGCATTGCTGATAAGAACGCGCCAGCGTTATATGGCGGGGAAAAAATATGGCACACCTCGATAACAAAGTGCGGACGGTTAAAACAGGTCGTGCAGTACATTGACAATTTGATATTTTTGCGTGGGGCGGATCCGACACCTTAATAGCTTGGGTGCTTTAGCAGCCGAGCTATTAAGGTGGCAAAAGCTGCCTTTCTTTTTCGCTTTGTTTGTAGAAAAGGAGTGATTTTATGGCAAGGAAAGGGCGAACATCGATTGTACGCGAGGTGAAAGAGAGTATTGATGCCATCGATAAAATCGGACAATCAAAGCGCGAGGCGAAGCGGAACGGCACGCAGGGTATCCATTCGGTCAAGCAAAAGCAAAATACGATGTCCGATGCACAAAACTTTGTCAAGTGGGTACGGGCTGAGCATGGTGTGAAGTCGATTGTGGATTTACGCCAGGAACATTATGCGATGTATATGGCTTATATGGCTGACAAAGGATTGTCAAAGGGCCATATGCAAAATGTTGAAACATCGCTGCGTTTGTTAGAACGTGGTTTTGCGGCGCGTTTGGAGCGCCTGCAAAGCCCTTCTGTGCGTTTTGAGGGATTTTGCCCACCTAAACGTTTGGTGACTGTTAAAATGAGCGAAAACGTGCGTAATAGGGCTTATAGTGAACGCGAGGTGCAAGCCATTCGTGCACAGTGTTCTCCAGAAGTGCAAAAAGCGGTGGATTTAATGCGTGAGCTAGGCTTGCGTGTACGTGAGGCTGCTAATGTGCGAACGGAGCATTTTGTGGTTAAAGGAGGTTCCTGGTATTTGGAGATTGCACAAGGGAGAGGTATAACGAAGGGTGGACGTTTTCGTTGTGTGCCTGTGCCGAAAACATTTGAACAGCAGCTAGCGCAATTGTTGGCTGAAAAGCAACCAGAGGAGCGTCTTGTGCGTGTAGCAAGCGGTACGATACGCGATGGGGTCAACGTAGCATGTAAAAAGGCAAATGTAGTGCAAGCTGGGCGTGGTTGTCATGGCTTTCGTCACGCTTATGCTAGGGATCGGCTGGCACAACTTGCTACTAAAGAGCAACGTGATATGATGCAACGGATTTTAGCCAATCGCGAACAGGGGCGCAAGGCGGACTATGGCATATTAAGTGAGCAGGACCAAGCGTTGTATGTTAGTACAAAAGCGGTGATGGATAAAATACATGGCGAGCTAGGGCACGGAAAAAATCGCTGGGAGCTTGCAATGCGCTATTTGAGATAACTCCCCTACCCTATCAATGTACCTGTCAAAAAACTTACTGTAAGTCGATGAGGTGACAAAGAGTTGA
>NZ_JBIWBA010000051.1:0-5825 GCF_044760715.1 Lysinibacillus sp. NPDC098008 | reverse complement strand
AGGGGGAAGCCCCCAACTACCATCGGCGCGAAAGAGCTTAACTTCCGTGTTCGGGATGGGAACGGGTGTGACCTCTTTGCCATTATCACTAGACTTTTACTATGTATCTTGTTTTGAAGCTGTTACCATGTCCTTCAAGACAAGAATTATTGTATAACGTTTTTTAATATTATGCAACACTTTTTTTATAAAAAAAGAAATTATTACTTTTTAAAGATATTTTTGTTAAGTAAGAGAAAATATTGCCCTGCAACACATTATAGCAATTGTTAATTCAAAAGAAAACAATTATTTTATAATATCAAGCATGTTGATTATAGAAATATATACTATAAACAGGCATGTTTTGTAGGAAAGAGGAACGACTTCAGCCAAAATAAATTAGTTGAAGCTATAGTTCCCCCTCAACGAAAATTAACAGTTTCGTAGATATTATCTGTAAAATAAAGGATAATCACTACGCATCTTATAATCCATTGTTAAATAGCAACAAGAGCCTTTTGTAATGTTTCAATCTCCTCAAATGTTGTAGACGGGCCAAAAGATATTCTAAAAAATTGTCGTGCTACCTCACTAGTATAACCCATTGATAAAATTGCTTTTGTGCCAGATTCACTATGAATATCACATGCACTTCCTGTAGAAATACAGATACCTGCTTCATTTAACTTCAATAATACATATTGTCCTTCCACTTTCTCCATCATCACACCACAAATACTAGGTAATTGCTGATGACATTCTATAAGCTGACAGTTTTTTGGTAAGTTGCTTGTGAAAAATTTTCTTAACGCCTTATAGTGCTGCCAGTCATACTGATAGTCTTCAATCGCTGTCGCAAAAGCAACAATTGCTGGTGTATCAATGGTCCCTCCTCTTAAGCCTCGCTCATGTGTAACGCCTGGTGCTAGTGCAGGAACACGAATTACTGGATTTATGTAAACAGCACCACAGCCTTTTGGTCCACCAATTTTATGAGCCGAAATGGTAAGAGCATCTGCACCAGTTGGTAATACTTGCTTTCTAAAGGATTGGACACAGTCAATATGACAGAAGATATGAGATGCTTTTGCTATCTCTATTATTTCTTCCACGGGCTGAATTACACCAATTTCAGAATTTATATGCTGAATCGTTATTAATGCTGTATCCTCTCGAATGGCTTGCTGTAACTGCTGTAAATCAATACAGCCATCTTTTTGTAATGGTAATTTAGTAACAATAAAGCCCATCTCCTCTAATGTATTTAATGCTGCATGCACAGAAGTATGCTCAGCCTGTGATGAAATAATATGCTTCCCTTTTGTGGAGGCTAATGCTAAGGACAAAATAGCTAGTATATTTCCCTCTGTTCCGCTTCCTGTAAAGATAATACCGTCACGATGAATACCAAGCGCATTGGCTACCACTTTCCTTGATTGCTCCACAAAATAATGAGCCTGCCCTCCTACATCATGCAAACTTGCACTATTGCCGTAATAACGCTGTGCAACCTCCATATAGGCAGCGAGAGCTTTTTCTGTCATCGGTGATGTTGCCGCATAATCCATATAAATCATTGTATTCTTCCTCTCTTATTGATCAGGTCTTGTTTTCTTCTTTATTTTATGTAAAGATATGTGTCAAGACAACTGTAAAGAAGGTATAGCTATGGATGTAATAACAGACGTTGTTATTATTGGCAGCGGTATTGCTGCACTTCAAGCCGCCACATTGCTTGAAAAGCATTTCCAAGTAGAGATTGTGACAAAGTCAGAGGTACATGTTAGTAGCTCTTATCGTGCACAAGGCGGTGTTGCTGCTGTTATCAGTGAAAAAGATCATATTGAATATCATATTGCGGATACATTGAAGGCAGGAGAATATCATCATGAGCAAGGGCATGTAGAAGCACTAATAAAAGATGGTGTGAAAATAATCGATAGTTATCTAAAAGCAGGGCTACCAATTGATCGACATAGCAATGGGAAGCCTGCGCTAGGCTTAGAAGGAGCCCATAGCCATCATCGTATTTTACATGCAGGTGGTGATCGCACTGGTCAAATTTTGATTGATTACTTGCTTCATAAGCTATCACCTAAAACAAAGATTCATTGTTATGAAATGGCTTATGAGCTTTTACTGAATACAGATGGTGACTGTATAGGTGTGTTGACAAAGGGACAACACGGTAACAAGCGTTACTTTGCTCATCATATTATTCTAGCAACAGGCGGTGCAGGCGCTCTCTATGCAAGCACATCGAATTATCCAACAAGTACAGGAGATGGCATTGCTCTAGCCTTTCGTGCAGGTGCTGCCATTAGCGATATGGAATTTATGCAATTTCATCCAAGCTTGCTATGGTGTGAAAATAAAGCGAGAGGATTAGTTTCTGAAGCTGTGCGAGGCGCTGGCGGTGTCTTTGTGGATGCACAGCGTCAGCCCATTATGAAAGGCTTACATGAACAGCTTGACTTAGCGCCAAGACATATTACTGCATTGGCACTTTATCAAAAGCGTGCCGCTGGTGAGGAAACGTTTATTGATATTGCTAGCATTAATAATTTTAGAACGAGATTTCCAACGATTGCGCAGCTCTGTGATGACCATCATATTGATTTACAGAATGGGTTAATCCCTGTAGCACCAGGAAGTCACTTTTTAATGGGTGGTGTTATCGCTGATGATAAAGGACGAACTACAATAACTAACTTATATGCAGTTGGTGAAGTCGCTTGTACTGGTGTCCATGGTGCGAATCGTTTAGCCAGCAATTCCTTATTGGAAGGTATTACATTTGGGCAAAAAATGGCACAATTCATTATTCAAAAAGGCTGCCATCAAAGAAATTTTATGCTTGCCCAGCATGAATACTCTCATGCCTTACCACCTTTAATGAGTAAACAGCAATTACAGCAACAGATGATGCAATCTTTAGGCATTGTTCGAACGATGGATGATATGCAGTATTTAGCACAGCAATTGCCTTCCTTACCATCACTTCTCCATGTTCCTTTAAAGAAGTTGGAGCAAACAGAGCTGGAATTATTGATGATGCATATTGTTGCAACATTGATGGTGCAGGCTGCCATCGCAAGAACTGAAACACGGGGCGCCCATATTCGTACAGATACACCTAAAATGGAGGCACAGTGGGCAAATCGTTGGATTATTTTTTCACAAGGACAAATGAAAGTGAGGAACTCTTTGTATGAATATCATCAAACTCGAGGAAATGCTCAAGCAGTTTTTTAATGAAGATATTGGTGATGGGGATTTATCGAGTGAATTTATATTTTCAGCTAAGGAACAAGGAGCTTTTTCTTTTTATGCAAAAGAGCAAGGTATTTTTTGTGGCTCCCCCATTATTGAGCATGGCTTTCTTCTACTCGATCATTCAATGGAAATCCAGCTTTATAAACAGGATGGCGATAAAGTAGAGGCTGGTGATGTTCTCGCTGTTATTAAAGGGCCATTGCAGAAATTATTAATGGGTGAGCGCGTTATTTTAAACCTTATTCAACGTATGTCTGCTATTGCTACAGCTACCCATCAAGCTGTTCAAAAAACAAAAGGAACCAATGCGAAAATATGTGATACACGTAAAACGATTCCTGGTTTGCGTATGCTCGATAAATATGCTGTAAGAATCGGTGGTGCTTATAATCATCGTCATGGTCTATATGATGCAATTATGTTAAAAGATAATCATATTGCCTTTGCTGGTAGCATTACAAAAGCTGTTCAAGCGGCTCGTGCAAAAGTCGGTCATACTGTGAAAATCGAAGTTGAAATTGAAACAAAGGCACAGTTGGATGAAGCAATTACGGCAGGGGCAGATATTATTATGTTTGATAATCGTAGTCCCGAAGAAATACGTGCATGGCTCCCTGCTGTTCCCCCCTCAATTGCAACAGAAGCTTCAGGAGGTATTACATTGGAAAATTTACAGGCTTATGCGCAATCAGGTGTTCAGTGGATTTCACTTGGTTCATTAACACATTCCGTTCAAGCCTTCGATATTAGTGCACTTGTACAAATGAAAGGAGATCATTCCATTGTCTATTACTAGTTTATTACAACAAACGACATTACTACCTGAGCATTATCGAACATTATCTGTAAAGGAAATGGAATCTCGTATTTTAGCCATCAAAAAGAAATTAGGATATAAGCTATTTATTCCAGGTCATCATTATCAAAAGGATGAAGTCATTCAATTTGCTGATGCAACCGGTGATTCCCTCCAGCTAGCACAATTATCAGCAGCAAATAAAGAAGCTGAGCATATTGTATTTTGCGGTGTTCATTTTATGGCTGAAACTGCAGATATGCTAACAACAAAACAACAGCATGTTTATTTACCAGATATGCGAGCAGGCTGTTCGATGGCGGATATGGCAGATATTTATCAAACTGAACAAGCATGGCCGATTCTTCAACAGCTCTTTGGTGATACAATCATCCCATTAACATATGTAAACTCAACGGCTGCTATTAAAGCATTTACAGGCAAACATGGTGGTGCATGTGTAACGTCATCTAATGCAAAGGCACTTGTACAATGGGCTTTTACTCAGAAACAACGTATTTTCTTTTTACCTGACCAACATTTAGGAAGAAATACTGCCTATGATTTAGGCATTCCCCTTGAAAACATGGCTGTGTGGAACCCACATAGCAATAAGCTAGAAACAGAGCAGCCTCTTGAAGATATTCAAGTTATTTTATGGAAGGGGCATTGTTCTGTGCATGAAGGATTTACAGTTTATCATACAGAAATAGTTCGTCAGCAATATCCACATATGCGAATTATTGTTCATCCTGAATGCAGTCGTGAAGTGGTAGCAGCAGCTGATGATGCAGGCTCAACAAAATACATTATTGATACTATTAATCAAGCACCAAGCGGCACTGCTTGGGCAATAGGGACAGAGATGAACCTTGTTAACCGTATTATTAAACAGCATCCAGATAAACATATTATCTCGTTAAACGAAAACTTCTGCCCTTGCCTAACAATGAATCGAATCGACCTTCCACATTTGTTATGGTGTCTTGAAAGCATTGAACAGGGACAGCCACATAATCGTATCCAAGTGGATGAGCAAACGACAGCTGAAGCACTTAGTTCCCTAGAAAGAATGCTAGCTAGAAGATAAATTTTTAAAAGCAGAAATGTTGTGAAAGCAATGTTTCTGCCTTTTTTTATTTGCCTATATCGTTGGAATCAGTCCCAATTGACATAGTATTTAGCTCTATGCTACTGTCGAATTGGAGGTGATAAAAAATGACTTTTCAATCAAAAAATATTTTTATCAATTTACCAGTAAAAGATTTGAATAAATCCATCCATTTTTTTAAAGAGTTAGGTTTTGAATTCAATCAGCAATTTAGTGATGAAACAACGGCATCAATGATTGTTAGTGAAAATATCTTTGTATTAATAATGGTTGAAGAACGGTTTAAAGCGTTTACTAAGAAGGAAATCACAGATACTACATCTTCTGCAGAAGCAATTTTATGCCTATCTGCTGAAAATCGACAGCAAGTTGACCAATTAGTAAATAAGGCACTAGCCTCTGGTGGCAAATCATATAGTGAGCCACAAGATCATGGATTTATGTATGGTTGGGGCTTTCAGGATTTAGATGGACATATTTGGGAAGTAGTTTATATGGATGAAAGTGCAATGAATCAGGAATAAGCTAATCTATGTAATAAAACATATTAACATTAATGATGCTATATCCGTCGATTTAGCGTCACTTTCACGCTTCTATCCGTCTAGTAGAGGCGGCTATCCAGCTCTCGACTATTTTGAACAAAAAAATGCAGTAGAT
>NZ_JBIWBA010000050.1:0-5956 GCF_044760715.1 Lysinibacillus sp. NPDC098008 | reverse complement strand
TTCCAACAATCAGCGAAACGAGAAATCTCTAATATTCTTCAAATTTTTAAACGTGCTGTTGCAGTGAGTGGTACAGCAGAAGCAATGCAATCAACGAAATTCAACGAGGAAATTGCAGACCGCCTATTAGAATTAAAAATCAAGTTAGAATCAATTCTAATTAATGGAGTTAAAAAGGATGGCTCTAAAACACCATTTATTCGTCAAATGTCTGGTCTAATTGAATTTGCTGATAATGGTAACGCTAAGTCTAATACAGATGTTGAGGCACTAATTAAAGATGGTATGCGTCAACTTTGGGACAACAAATTAACAACTGGTACATACTATGCCTTTGTCAATGCAGATGTAAAAGATAAAATTGACGCTATTTACAAAGATAAATATAGCTATCAACACCAAACAACAAACTTTGGTCTAATGGTTGAGACAATCAATACAAACTATGGTGTAGTCAACGTTGTATTAAGTCGTGATATTCCAGCGAATAAAATTGTTTTATTTAATGACTCATACGTAAATATGGCAGCGCTACGTCCTGTAACGTTTACACCATTAGCAAAAGTTGGAGATAGTACGAAAGGTCATGTTGTAGGTGAGTACACTTTAAAAGTAGGTAGCCCTAAAGCAGTAGCAGTTTTAACAGTTACGGAATAATTAAATACATAACTAATTGAGGTTTCCCCACTTCGGGGATTCCTCTTTTTTATTAATTTGAGGATATATAGGGGGAGCAATAAGGATGTCAAAGGATGATTTATATGTAATGCGTAAACGTAAAAAAATTAAATTAAAAGATTTATCAGCACATATGGGTATTAGTATCAGTTTAATAAGTCGGTACGAAAATAATTTGTATCACTTTACCAAACGTAATCAAAAAATGTATGAGGACTACATTATTAACAAAAAATTAAACTAAAAAATTTAAACGAAAGAGAGTTGAAAAGGTTGGTTATTAATTTAAACTACTTCTCCTTGATTCCGCTCTAATGTTTTTAAAGGATTTTTACAATAAAAATAATAGAAAGTTAAAAAAACAATCAATAAATTGTTAATTTAACTGCAATGTATATTGTATTTAATACTAGATATACGTTGCTTTGAGGATATAAGGAGGAGATTTATTATGATGAAACAAGAAGTAGAGGTGGTTGTTATTAATGCAATCGCTATTAAATGGATAAAATTATTAAGGATATGTTCCCTGCATGGGTCAATCAAAAACAAGAAGGACACTACACAATATATGGCAATGATGTAGATAGTGCCTACAGCAATACAATTATACATAATTTATTTGGATATACGGCTAATGCTTATGTAGACCGCAAAGGTTTTTACATTGCAGATAAAACAATCAATAAATACATTGGTATTGATTTAGCCGTCATAAGTAAGGATATAAAAACGTGGGATAATCATGTAACACTCATTGATAGTAATGATCGTGTTAATCCAAATAGTGCAAATATTAATAGCATAATGATGATTAACCACGATAAAAACTATTATAAAAAGTGTGCTTTGAGTACAGCATTACAGATGATTGCTTATTATGATTTACCATTGCCGTCTACAATTGATGGTAAACGTGCTTTACTAGCTATAGATGGTGGCTACAAAGGATTTTATAGTAAAAAGTTTAAAAATACATACATAAGTTATTTAAAAATGCTTGGATTAGATAATTTGTTAGATGTACTAGACCGATCGAAAGAAAGTGATTTTGAAAAGGCTTTGCCATCTGAAAAGTTAATATTTAAAGATGGTCTAGTGTCGTTCCCCACGTCACAACATCAAGAAAAATTAGAAAAATTATTTGAAACAAAATTTTACATACCACAAGGAAAATTTGAATTGTCTGTAGAATTTAAAAATAACTTTGTAAACAGACAACAATATCATAAATTTAACGATAAAGCAGAAAGAAATACAATATTTAGTTTAGCAGTATTAAATAAAGATAAAATCAGTTTTAGTCAAATGACAAAAATACATAAGTAAGTAAGAAAGGAAAATACCACATGGATAAATTAAATGATAAAAATTTTTATTATTGCTATGACGCAAAGATGTCTAGGTATTTAACAGAAAATAGAATCAACTACATTGTAAAGGCTAAATCATTGAAAGATGGTCGTATCTTTACTATGTATGAACGAGATAAAACGTTTTACGATGTGCTACATGATTACTCATTAATTACAAAAGCACAATAAATTTGAACATATAAGGCATGATTCAGTTTTGAGTTGTGCCTTTCTATATAAAATACATAAAAAAAGAAGGTAACTAAGAGATGACATTAAAAGAAAACTTACAACAATACAATTTAGAAGTGGCAATGCCCAATGAATTATTTCCACAACTATTACAAATGAAAGAAGATAAGGAATTGAAGCCAGTACACATTGGTTTTACATATTCCTATATTTATCTTCAAACGTATATGTACCGCTATTCAACTTATGGTACTTATGTACCAAATGGTAAAGAAATCAAAGAATTACTTACATATACACCATCTAATAAAGCAGTTGATTACATAATTAAAAAGAATGGCTTACTCGAGCAAAAGGATATTCTTACAACTACAAATCACTTTCCTATAATTAGTGAGATGGAATATGACGAGTATGGTATTGATCGAGTACCAAAAATCACAACAATTCAAGAGTTTTGTAAGGAGATTCAATATGAAACAGTAGATGAGTGGAGAGAACAAATGAAGATCAATCGTGCATCAACATGTAAATATCCAGTATTCGGATTTGAACGTGAATATGATGATGGATGTGTAGAAGGTACATTCTTTGATATTTCAGATACAACTCTAATTGACATGAATACGTTCCTATTCTGTATGTCTACAGATGATATTGGAGTAAATGGATTCTATGTATATGCCTATTTATTAGATAAAAGTAATAAATTTAATAATGATTTTAAAGCTACACATAAACGTATTGCTAAAGAAACAGGTTTATCGGAAAAAACCGTACAACGTGTAATGGATGCTTTACGTTCTCATAATTTAATTACTACAGTACATAACATGGAATATTTCAGTTTTGCAGTACCTAAGAAAGATAGAAAAGCATCTACTCATAAAGTAAATGTGAGTGCTAACTTTTCAGCCGACAAGATTGAATATGAGAAATTAAAATTTGTATCAAATAAGGTACATGAAAAGAAGATGGATGAAAAATTTACATATGGTAAAGTTGAAATTAATATTGAGGATTTACCATTTTAATAATCTATTTTTCTAAAAACGGTATTTTTGACTATATATATAATATAAATATATATAATTTTTATACTTATATTTAATAATTAATATATAAATAAATGGTATATATATTATATATAAGGTCAATTTTACCGTTTTTAGAAATTTAATTTATAGGGTGCGTCAAATTTGAGGCAGGGTCGTAATAATATTATTATCCCTGTGATGTAATTTCAATATCTAAAAGCCAACTGACGAACTTCGGTAGTTGGGAACAAACTGGAGGTAGAGATGTTTTATTCTAAAACCATACAATTTGACTGTAATTATAATATACAATTACATAATTATATTTAATTTTACTATTAGATTTATAATAATTATAAATAATTTAGAGTTAAATATTTAATGAGAAAATAAATTATAATTATAGTCAAAACGTATGGTTTTAGAAATATAGATTGTTATATAGACAATTGCGGTTGGTTCATTTTAATTCAGTCGTAACTGAAATGGTGACGACCTTATACGAACATTAGTCGTAGTATGAGGAGAGACCTGACTGTAACATTATTACTATCAGGTGCAAACTCACCTTATCCGCTATGCCTGAGTGGCAGAAAGAAAATATTAGTTCCTCAGAAGTACCGATATAGTACAACATGTCAAATTGGTATGTTGTGAGGTCTATTATGCACTTCGCAGATACATAATGTAACTATCACAGAGAGTGATAACGAATTTAATGTGTCGTGTTGTACGTCACTAGGGTTACCCATAATAGGTGATCCTTTTTTAATTGAAGGAGGAAATTAAACAATGAATATATATGAAGCATTAAATACAGTATCGTGGAAGAAGAAAGAATATTTTTTGTGGAAGCATAATTTAAGTGTCCTGAGAGAAGTACCATTAACAGAAGAAGAAATATGCAAACGAATCCAATCCAAAAGTTTAAGTTACATGAAGAAGTGGGAAAAAACAGAGGAATATCACAACTTAGTCAATATTATGATTGAGTCACAGGCAGGTAAGGATTTAGAGGATATTTACGCTATCGTAAAGGAAAAAGCTTTAACAGGTGATGAAAAGTCCATAAAGTTATTGTTAGATTTACAGAAACAAGTACAGGCATATAACAAGCAAACTAACAAAGGGAAGCAGTCTACTAATACATATGATGATTTGGAGTTAGATTAAGATGGATGCAAAGATAAAAAAAGTTTTTGATAGTTTCCCATTGTTTGCGAAAAATTTTATATACATAACAGATAATAACAATGATGTAGTTAAATTTGAATTGAATGATGCTCAGATAGAGATTGAAGAATTAATGCTGCGGAACAGATTTATTATTGTAGGTAAAGCAAGGCAATCTGGTATTTCTACATTCACATTAGGTCGTGCATTATGGAGAGCATTAACCAAAGAAAATGAAAATATATTAATCGTTTCATATAAATTAGATAGTGCAAAGGCTTTATTCGAGAAGTTGAAACAGATGAACGATTACATACCTAGAGATAGGTATCCTGACTTGTTCGCAAAGGTTAAAAGGGACAATCGAGATGAACTTGTATTCTCAAACGGCTCTAAAATTAAATCTGTAACAGCAGGTAATAAAGACGTTGGTCGAGGATCAACATATACATATATTCACCTTTCAGAATATGCCTTCTATGCAAACCAAGAAAAGCAATTACTATCAGTAGAGCAATCACTTGCAAAAGGTAGTGAGAGTCAATTAACAATTGAAACAACGTCTAATGGTACAGGAAATCATTTCTATCGTCTATACATGCAAGCCATGAAGAATAAATCTAAGTATGTTGCCTATTTTGTACCTTTCTATCACAAATTATACGCTAAACAATTTGCACATGATTATATGGAAGCTGTTGAATGGTATAAGGCTAATAATAATGGTGAAAAGTTAACTGAAAATGACTTAGATGAGGAAGAACAAGCATTACATAAGTTAGGTGCTACACTTACTCAATTGACATGGCGAAGATGGAAGATGTTAGACCTTGATTCAGAGAGTGACTTTTATCAGGAGTATCCTTCCAATCCATTAGAATCATTTATTTCGACAGGTAATGCAGTATTTAATCAAACTAAGGTATTAAACCGTTTAACGTACGCAAATGAGCCAATTGATAAAAGAGAAGTACGCTCAAACTTACCTGAGACGATTCGACAATGGGCAAGTAAGGGAATTGTATTGTTCGATTACCCTAAAGTAGGCAAAAAATATTACTTTGGAGTGGATACTGCATCTGGAAGTGGTGGAAATAATGACTCATCTACAATTGTATGCTTTGATGATGAAGGACAGCAAGTATTAAGTTTTGAATCAAATAAAATAGCGGTATATGAATTTGCGGAGTTGATTGACGTTTTAGGACGTTGGTATAACTACGCTTTTTTAGTTGTCGAACGCAACAGTTATGGTTTGCCAGTTATAGAGCGATTAAGAAAAGAACTCGGTTATATAAATATGTATAAGCAAAAATTATTTGATGAACGCGGTAAGAGAAAGTTGCAACTAGGTTGGACTACTACTCAAGGAAATAAGGCTATTTTCATTTCTGATATGAAAGAACAATTTGAAAAAAGTTTAGTTAATATTGAATGTAAGCAACTATTACAACAGATGCAACTGTTCATAGAGAATAGTGGAAAGATGGGCAATAAGCGAGGAAATACTGAAAAGAATCA
>NZ_JBIWBA010000049.1:0-6807 GCF_044760715.1 Lysinibacillus sp. NPDC098008 | reverse complement strand
CATAAGAATTCATGGAACCCTTGGATATGAAAGCCCAATTGAGTACAAACATAGACACCTTAAAAAAATTGTCTAGTTTAGTGTTGACATACCAGTACTCCATTTGCAAAACAAAAACCATCGTTAGACATAACACTTTGAACTATGATAGCTATACTTGTTACATCAAAAAACCGTTTACCTTATTAGCAAACGGATGTTTTTATCTATACTTAATTTTTTTCACGTTGAAAAATAAGGTCAATATATTTTGCTCCTCCATAAAAGGAAAATGGAGGAGCGAATAGTTGCACTATTTCCCATCCTTCTTTTACATTCTCGTTTATAATCTCTATATAGTCTTCTTGAGGTTTCGTATAAAATCCTGGTAGGCCTTTTAGTTTAATCCGCTCAAATTTATACTCTTTCATAATGTCTACCCTCCCTCTATAAATGTTGATGTATCAATGGCTCCTATCTTAAAAACTAAATACTCGATTTAAATAATCGGGATTATTAAATAATCAACATAGAATTATGATTAATATCATTCACTACCTATATAAGTTGAATCATAGATTTCGACTTCTCCATCTTTCAACTTAATGATTACATCAAATGCAGACGAGATCAATTCTTCATCATGGGTAACCATAATGCAAATACAATCCTTTAGTGTACTTATCACTTTGTGAAGTACCTTAACATTTTCCTTATCTAGAGCTGAGCTCGGTTCATCTAACAGTATTACTTGGGGATTATCTAAAATTGCTCTTGCAATAGCCACCTTTTGACGTTGTCCTCCCGATAAATACTCTCCATTATAACCAACGTCTGTTTTAAGTCTTTCCTCAAGCTGGTCAAATTTTAAATGCTTTAGTAAGGATTTTATATCCGTATCGTTATCTTGAAACAACTGAATATTATTCAATAATGTATCTTTAAATAAAAAGTTATTTTGGTCAACGTAACCTACTGATAAATAAGGGCCTTTCTGTTGTACATCATTAACCAATAATTCTCCAGAATATTTTTCGATTAATCCAGCTATAATTTTTAATAATGTAGATTTACCTGACCCATTTTCTCCAACTAAAACATATGATTTCCCTTTTTCAAAACAAAGGTTCAATTCTTTGAATAATGGTTTCTCATTATTACTATAGTAATAGGAAACATTTCGTAACTTTATAGTAGAAATCTCTTCATTTTCAAGATGCATATATTGAGCTACCGGTAGATCTGAAATGAATTGCATTTGCTTTCTAATAGGTTTAGTAGAATTAACTTTATTAAACTCTTGCGCTATGCTAATAGCCGGTTCAACAACATACATTATTAATTGAATGAATGCAATGAGTGCTCCGATTGTAAGTAATTTTTGGCTTACTAAGTACCCTCCAAACAAGAAAATAACTAACATCATTACTATCGTTATACTTCCAAACAATACATTAGCTAAAATAATCATATTTTGTAGCTTCATATTTTTAATTTCTAAGCTTTTTACTACTTTATCTCCTCTAGAACTAAAAATATCTGCTTTTCTATACACTCTTATTATAGGAAAGCCCGCTATCATCTCCTGAATGATGTTGACATATTGTTCATTTGCAGAAATATGATCCTCTTTCAATCTGATAATACGTTTAGAAAACAATACTGGTAATATACTCACTAATCCTATAATAAAGACAAGGGCTAATGTCAAAATAGGCTGTAATATGATTAAAGTTACAATAGAACAGCCTAATAAAAGCCCTTTATTTATTATGCTAAAAATAGACGAGTAGTAGTTTGTCTCTAATTGATTAAGATTTGAAAAATATAAGGTGTTATATTCTTCTGTGTTGTACTTTTTAAATTCATCATATGAAGTGCTAATCATTGCTCGATGTAGTGTACTTCTCAAATTGATCATACAATTTGCAATATAGATATTCCCCATAACTCCTGCAAAATATTGCAATACCATTTGTCCAATGCCCAGCAATAAACACACTCCAAATAACGGAAACAACTTTTCGATTTTTAATTCAACTAAACTGTCTGTAATATACATTAACGCAATTGGGAATAATACAGATACAGAAGCAGCAAAAAACTGTAATATTAAAACAAAAATAAATTGGGGATTCCATCGAATCATTTTCATATTTAAGTCCTACTTAATCTAAACTTTAACTGACCGAAAACATAGTGCAGAATAAAACTGCCCATTAGAATTAATAATAACGATCCAAAAATCGAGTTACTAGCTGTAACCTCTAAATTACCTGATTGATACTTCATACTTCTTTCTAAAATCCCATCTATACGCGGCTGAATAACTACAGTAGTAGCAATACTGAATAAAAGATTTGGTAATGCGAATAAAATAAAACTTATATATGGTTTCTTTTCTGGCAAGTTAACAAACAGTAAAAGAATAACACTTATTATCATTGGGAAAAAAATAAGTATTAATAACTGGATTACATCTATTTCTTCCATTAATAAAAATATTACGAAAAATGAAATTTGAACGATCACCGTCAAGAAGTAAAGAATTTTATTTTTCATTTAATATCCCCCCTAAATAAAAATCATGTTATAAGAGAAGTGGAATAATATAGTATACAGTAGATT
The DNA here is from genome assembly GCF_044760715.1 of Lysinibacillus sp. NPDC098008. Classification (NCBI taxonomy): domain Bacteria; kingdom Bacillati; phylum Bacillota; class Bacilli; order Caryophanales; family Bacillaceae; genus Lysinibacillus; species Lysinibacillus sp. NPDC098008. The sequence continues at coordinate 4,200 of NZ_JBIWBA010000049.1, read as the reverse complement.
TCGAGTTCGGACATATATAATCCCCATTACTAAAGCACCCGGCAATCTATAAAGTAAATTATCTATAAATGGCTCATTAATATGAGTTAAAAATGCAAAAAACAAACTGCTCAACAAAATAATAAACCAAGGCCTGTTAGAAATTTTATACAATAAATAACACACTGCCCCTCTTGCCCAAAATTCTTCTGTAAATGCTACTATAGCCATTTGAATACTGTTAACTACAAGAAATGAGACTGTGTGGCCAGTATAAAACAGGTAGACTTCTAGTAAAATTAAATACACAATTCCTATTATTGCTGTTTTTATATTTAGCGCTCTAATACCAAAATCACCAATAGTTAGATCATATTTCTTTTTCATGTAAATATAAGGAAGTATACAGAAGCCAGACGCCATACTTAAGAAAACTACGAAAATACTAAATGCTCTAGAATCGACATTGGGAAATGAGAAATATAAGATCAATCCCAAAAGTGGTACTAAGAGAAGAGGTAAAAAGAGAACAAATAGAATGTCGATAACTATATTAGATTTGTCTTTAGAGGTGGTTATATGGCCACTATATGAGTTCATTTACAAGTCCCTCCTTGTAAAAAGATATATCCCAATTCTATTGCTAGTAATAATCATTACTAGTATAAGAACTACATATGTTAAAAAGAATTTAGTAAGTTCGTAATTACTTGTAAAATTCATATCAATTAATTCACCTAGATAGTAATCAAATGATATATATTTAAACACCGGGAAATTAGCCATAAATGTAAGTACTATGAATATTAAACAAAATATGATTGTGGCTGTATTAGATTTTAAGATTGTGCTTAACATCATACTAAACGAAATAACAAGTAAATACAGAAATGCTATACCTAACCCAACATATAATAAATTTAAAAATTCATCAGCTCTTATAAATTGCTTTGTTGCAATATCTTCTCTATGTACTACGAAAGAGTAATATAGTATTAAAGAGATAATCGAATAAAATATAATTACAGAAATAACTGCACTGTACATACTTACAAGCTTTGCACGATATATTTTTGCTCTATTTGGTATACGTTGTGTATATAGCAGAATACTACGGTTCTCTATTTCTCCTCCCAATGATTTTGTTGCAAATAAAGCAGCAATTAAAAAGTAAATGAATAACATTTTACCAAATATGAGCATATTTATTACAAAGCTTCCTGCATATTCTTTTTCATCACTATTAAAAACTATAATTGAGGATTCGAAATATGCCCCTAAACTGTATAGTAAAGGGATTCCTATCATAGTTACAAATGCTATAAGTTCTCTTCTTTTTACCAATTTTTTCCATTCTATTTTGTAGACTGTATTAAAGTTCACCATAATTTACTCCCCTTTGAACAGTTCCATTAAGGAAGATTCATTTACTTTAATATCAACTATAGGTATCCCTTGTTGAACAATTTGAGTAATTACTTCATTTAATTGCTCTTTTTCTTTTATAACTATACAATTTTCATCTGAACGCTGATAATTTTCACTTTCAAAGACTTTGGAACGTTCGTCAATTTCCACAATATATCTTTTATTATCATCAAAGACATCATCAAAAACTTTTACACCATTTTCGATATAGATAATTCGATCACAAACATCTTTAACTTCGCTTAAGTTGTGATCTGAGAATATAATTGCTTTGCCTTCTTTCTTTGCTAAATCAACTATCAAATTTTTCACTAAATTTCGCCCTATAACGTCTAACCCCACTAAGGGCTCATCTAAAATTAAAACTCTTTTATCACGTAACAATGCTTGTGCTAGCCCCAGTCTTTGCCTCATTCCAAATGAAAAACTTTTTACATAATCCTGTTTACGATTTAATAAACCAACAAGATTTAGAACTCTTTCAATTTCTACTTTAATTTCTTTTTTATTACTTAAACCCTCAGCAATCAATAATAGTTCTAAATTTTGATAGGCATTTAAATAGTCTACAAAGGAACTTTCTATTAAAACACCAAATTCTGAAATTTCATTTTTGTTCTCCATCAGGTTTTTTCCTTTATAATGAATTTCACCTGAAGTTAAATGTATATTATTTGTTAAACAATTCATTAATGTAGTTTTTCCCGAACCATTTTTACCAATTAAGCCCACGACTTCTCCACCTCTAATTTCTGTAGAGAAATTATCTAAGGCTTTTGTAGTAGATGATTTATATATCTTTGTGACATTATCAAATTGCAATAACATAATCATCACCTCACAATATTGAATAGGTAGCTTTTATAGCATGTAAAAGCTACCTATTAGAAAATTACCAATCTTTGCCATAACTTACACAAACAACAAACCCAACAGAAACACAGTTTGGTTTTACTTCAGCTTTTTTAGTCGCGAATAACATATGTAAATCCACCTCCTTTCAAGTGAAATTTCTAAAGTTCATTGAGCTATAGTTCCTCAATTTACCAGTCTTTACCATAACTTACACAAACAAAGTATCCCACACTAACGCAGTTTGGTTTTGCTTCAGCTTTTTTAGTCGCGAATAACATATGAAATTCATCTCCTTTCAAGGTTCTATAGTTTACTGAGTTATAGTTTCTTTCAATCGTTTCACTGTCCCTCGATAAAAAGTTTTAATGAAAGGACAATACGAATCTCTATCGGTTAATGTTTTATTATATAACCAGCTTCTCCCCCTACATCCACCCCCACATAAGTAGCGATACGAACAATCCTTGCAGCCATTAACCTCTTCAACAGTCAAGAAATTAAATACGTTTTCTTCAGATTTTAATATGCTGCCTAATTCATCTTGTAAAATATTTCCCATTCGAAGTTCATTATCATGTAGCATATGGCAAGGATAAATCGATCCATCAGCGGCAATACTGACCATCTCTTTTCCTACTTCACAATTACCTCGGCAAGTTAAACAGACTTCGCCAGTTGGCATATCCATAATTGGAACATCTTCATCAAACGTTAGAACCTTTTTAGAAAAATCAACAAGTGATTTATTATCAAAAATGTAATCCTTGAACTCTTCATTATTTGGATCAACTGTAAAAATACTAAATGAAAGTCGAACTCCTAAATCATTTGCGAAATTAATATACTCTTGCGCATATTCCAAGTTCCTTTTATGAATAGTTGCAATTAAATTGAGTGATACTAGAGGTTTTAAATATTCAATATTTGAAACAATTCGCTTCATAATTCCTGTATCCCTAATAAATTGAGTTTCTTCATTATAGCCATCTATTGATATATTTAAGATATCAATATATTGGAGTGCATTTAAATGGCGCTCATAAAGCATAGTTCCGTTTGTAATAACACTTAAAGACTTTATGTTTGCCACTTCTTTTGCATAGCGGCAAATGTCAGCAATATCTTTCCTAATAAAGGGTTCTCCACCGGAAAACACAAGTTCTTCTACTCCATTTTTCGTTAACTCATCTAGTATTCTGCATATACTTTCAAATGGTAAAACATCTTGTGTATTACGATTCTCAACATATGAATAACAGCCAATACAATTTAAATTACAGCGATCTGTTAAATGTAAGTAAGCAGCCTTTAATTTACTGTCATTACTAGCTCCTTCAAAAAACCCTAAGTCCTTCATACATTCTAAAATCTGTACTGTCTTTTCATTTAAATCTTCTTCTGTTAGTGACTGATCATTCATTAACTTTTGAACTAATTCATCCCCATCATCATCAAGCCCTATAATTGACCCATTTGCCGTGTTGCCAATCATTTTAATCCCTTCGATTTCAAACATCCTAACATTCTTATCAAAACAAAAGTTATTCTTTAACATATACACACCCTCATTTTCGGAATATTTGTTTTTCTTTAAAACTAATATACACCTTCTATTTAATTACAATCAATATTTTTTTAACGAAAAACATTAATTTTTTATTCATTTTCATAAATTATTCAAAAATTCCGATTTTCAATAAGTTTTTTGTTTTGAATAATGGTCAATCAAATAAATATCCTTTATTTAGAAACTTATCAAAATACAACCTTCTCAACAGCGTAATTTTTATGTTTCACTTGTGAGTGCGAAAAATGAATAAGGTTCTTCTTAAGACAGCACAAAAAAAACATACTAACATTAGTAGTACAAACCAAGGCCATGGTTTGTGCTACTATTTTTTTATAGTAGAAGTGAAGAAAAGCCGACCAGCCTCTGGG
>NZ_JBIWBA010000048.1:0-8841 GCF_044760715.1 Lysinibacillus sp. NPDC098008 | reverse complement strand
TCATTTTTCTCCGTTTCATATCTATTAAGAATAGTATACAGGAAAACGAAGAAAAAGAGTGTAAGTCTAAAAGTTAATCACCTTATATATAGATTATCTGTAGGCTCTATATCCATTGCTTGATGTGCTGGAGAATACGTTGTTGCTTGTGGTGGATTTTTATCAATTATCACAATTGCTCCAGCAGAAACCTCTGTTACTTGTGAACCTAAATTCCCTGCCAAATCTTGAAAATCAATTGTAAAATAAACAGCACCATCAGCATCTCCTGACTGCAATGTATAGCTTGCCTGCCAAGTCTTGGCATCGCCATCATCTTGATCATGTACATTTGCAGGCTGCCCTTGAATCGTTACAAGCGGCAGTTGAATATCCTCACTTGCAACAATGTCTATTGTAATGATGTCACCTACTTTTGCAACGGCTGGATTGGCATTATTAGAGGTCATCGTTACCTGATCTAAAGCTGGCTTTGTACTATCTGCTATAACGTAGCTTCCATCCGTAACTTCTGTTACCTCTACTGCCGAATTACCGAGTAAATCTTGAAAATTCAATGTGAAAGGTACTGCTCCCTCGATATCGCCCTCTTCGATAACATATGTTGCTTGCCAATTTCGTGATGAGCCAGTGACAATTGCCGTATTTTCTGCAATCGTCACTACTGGTGCTTGGATATTTTTATCTGTTTCTACTGTTAAAGTAATTGTATCGCCTATTTTAGCCTTTGTTGGGTCTGCATGACTGGATTGAATATTGATCCCTGTTGCTTGTGGCGGTGTTTTATCAATGACAAATGTAATAGTTGTTGTGTTACCTGCGCTATCTGTTACTACTACAGTATAATTTCCAGATGTACTGATAGTCGCTCCATTTGTGAAGGTTGCTCCATTTAATGTAGCTGTTCCTTCATTAAAGCTAATTGTTACATCTGTGTTATACACACCACTATTCGTAACGCCTGTTATAACTGGTGGTGTTGTATCTAATATAATTGTATTTGATAATGTATTTGATATATTATCAGCAGTATCTTTTAGTTGCATATAAATGGTTTTACTACCATCACCATTTGTTAATGTCCAGCCTTTCGTCGATGCATATGACTCCCAACTAGACCATGTAGTACCATCATTTGAAAAGCGCATTGTAATCGCTTCTCCTTCTGTATCACTTGCCGTCATTGTTAAAATTACATTAGTAGAACTTGTATAACCTGCTCCGTTATTTATCGTAATAGAGCCTATTGGTGGATGATTTTTCGTAATTTCAATTGTCAATTCCTTCTCAAATGTATTGCCAGCCTCATCTGTTGCTCTAATCGTAATCTGATAATTATTTTTCGTATCATAGGTGAATACCGTTGTCGTTTTTAATTCATTGCCGTCAATCTCAAAGAAATTTGTATCACCTGATACTAGTGAATACGTAAAGGCTTGAGGACCTCCTGAATCCGTTGCCGTCAATGTGCCAACAGTTGTACCGATGGACTTCTTTTCCTGTACAGTGCTATTACTCAGCATAATATCTGTAGGTGGGGTACGATCAGAGATTATTTCGAACTCTATGGATGCTTGATTGAATGCACCACTGCTTGTAGTCGCAATATTTTCAGGAATCTGGATTTTTACAGTGCCATCTGCGCTCGGTACTATTTGCGCAACATATAAGGTCCCACCCCCTATAAGGGATTGAACAGTCCCATTTGTAATAACTATATCTTCCAACGTAAAACCAGTCACAGACTCACTGAAAACAATACTGATGGGAATTGGGTTGCTATTTGTTGGACTAGGTACTGCTGATGAAATTGTTACAGCAGGACGTGTACTAACAGCTAAGCTCATCGTATAAGCATCACTAGCATCCATGCCATCACTTACTGTAAATAAAAAAGATGTGGAAGAGCTGCTTTCTGTTAGATATTTTAATTTCCCCGCATCTAAATCGATTTTACTAATCGTTGCTCCATTTGCAAGAGCTTCCCCAGCATCAATTTGCTGATTGTTATTGTTATCAAGGTAAAGCTGTCCGCTATTCGGGATGGTTACAATTTGAATGTGTTGCAAAGTATCGCCAGCATCCTCATCATGAAATGCAAAGGAAGCGCTGTTAAATATATATACTTGCCCTTCGTTTACATTCACAGTTCCATTGCTGGATGTTGGCGGTCTATTTAATGGAAGCGTTGTGACCTGCTGTGTTGTATAGGCACTTTTATTGCCATCCGCATCTTGTACAATAATATTAAAATAATAGGTTGTGTTGGCTGTAAGCCCTGTCACATTAAAAGAATGAATATCTTTCGTATAGTCATTTTCTAATGGTGTCCCATTTGCTTCAATGGCCTCCACCGTATCCATATTGTTACTACTAGATTGATAGACACGATATGCTAAATTCTCTTGAGCTGTTATATCATCAAATGCCTTAGCCCAGTCCAATGTCACGCCTGTTGCAGTAATATTGGAAGCAGTAATAGCCCCTGTTGATACTGTTGGCGGATTATTAGCTGGAATATCAATCGTAAATTGTGTAAATGTTAAATCCCATAAACCCGCTTGTACAGTATCTATATATTGAACACTCACGGTAATCACAAAAGCATTAATACCTTGTAAATGAACTGGAATGTTATATACAGGACCTTGATATTTAACTGTCGAAAAGGATACTGGACTTCCCTTAGGATTTCCTGCTGTATCAAGTCCTTGAATGGATAAAGTAAAAACGCCATCTTCATTATGTTTATTTGTTGTATCAATGGTTAGCGTTTGTAAATCAAAGACACCACCCGCAAATCCTTCTCCTGCCAAAATTTTAATGGATTTTGGTGTTGCACGTTCATCTGCGTCAAAATAATAACCAGCAGGGTAATTAGGATCATTATTATAACGAAACAAACTAATACCATCATTACCATCAATTCCAGATACTTCAAATCCATTCGTTGTATCATCTTTCCAATTAGCCTGTGTTAAATCCTGCACACATACTGGATAATTAGCTGTTCCACAACTAGCTGCCTCTGCTGTTAAAGGCGAAACAAACAAGATACTTGTCAATTGGCTAGAAACAATTAATAGCAAACATAAAGTTATGATTAGTATCTTTTTTCCCATTTTTATACTGCTCCCTCTTAATGATTTCACACCTTTCATTTCATTAATTCCTAACCTTTAGGAGGCCATTCCCCACTTAAGCAAATAATAAAGTTTAGCCCTAAATATGGCTGCATATTATTATGTGGTTGATTCCCACCAGTTACATTAATCGCTAATACATTCATTTGTGTATTTGCTTGTGTCGTATAGGCGGGAGTAGAGCCTTTCCCTTGTTGTTCTGTCCATATTGCTCCAGTGGGGTCAGTATTTGATGTCTGAGTATTGTTACAAGTAGCTAGATGGTTATGACTAGGCATTTGGGTTGTTAATAGAGTAACAGTAGCTGTACCTCCAGATGCTCCTACATTTCTTGGCGTTAGTCCTGTCCCTGCGCCTTGATGAATCGCTGCCCTACCATTTAAATTCGGTAACGCAAAGGTTGCTTTGCCATCCCCGCCGTATATTGTGCCTAAAATAGCATATAATGCCGTATTTGAGGCAATTGATAGTAGCTGACCATCACACAAAGCCCAATTTTCCGGTGCAAAATTACCACTAAATAGTCTAATTTCTCCAATATAAGCTTCTGACATTTCCTTCACCTTCTCTCTTTCTTAATTTCTTGTTGGATAAATCCCAGTAATCGCTATACAATAATTTACTACACTAAATGGCTGCATATTTTGATGTGGCTGTGAGTTACCTGTTGTTGATAAAGCTTGCATATTCATTTGTGTATTAGGCTGTGCAGCTTCATAACTATCTTTCAAAGAAGCTCCCCATACATGACCAGCAGCCGCTCTCAATGTAGCACTTTCTGAGCTACCGTTGACAACATGGGTATGAGCTGGCATTTCATGAATCGTTAATATGTGTACCTCTTCCCCAGCCTTTTGTCCAAGCGTAACGCCATTTCCTACATGGACAGGCACTCTCCCTCTTAAATCAGGTAATGCAAATGTCGAAACACCGTTCCCACCATAAGTGGCGCCTAATAATGAATACAGGGCTTGATGGGTATTAATTTGTAATATTTGTCCATCACATCTCATCCATCCACTTGGTACTCCCCCAAAGCTAAATAGTCTAATTTCTCCTAAAAATGGTTCACTCATCTGTTCCTACCTCCTATTCGATGATTGGATATATACCATAAAGCGCGATCATATAACTAATTGTCAAAAAGGGCATTACATTATTATGAGGAGTATTTCCTCCAGCACTTGAAACACTAGTTGGATTCATTGTGCCAGTTGGTGGTTGAGTAGAATATTGTATACCCTTTGCCCAAACAGCATTTTCTGGACTAGGCGTTGTACCATCGAGTGAAGAAGCTGTCACTTGATGTGTGTGAGCAGGAAGTTGAGCAGATGTTACAGTGACAGTTTCTACCCCTCCTGCCTGCCCCATCACAAAATTTGTGCTAGTCGTTGGATTTTGACCTTGGTGCACCACGACCCTACTTTGAAAATTGGGCAATGCAAATGTTGTTTGTCCATTCCCACCATAAGTTGTACCAATTAAGGAATAGAGCAATTCATTTTCAGCTATCGACATTATTTGACCATTACACAAAGCCCATCCTTCTGGCGCATAATTACCTGCAAACATTCGAATTTCCCCAACATATGGCTCCATTCGTAAACCCTCCTTTAAAATGTATTGGTTTACACAGTACATTACTCCTAGAAGGTTAAAATTAGGTTAAAAATTGAAAATTTCTGCAAAATGATAAAATTTACCTACAAAAAAACAGGCTAAGGGTTAGCCCTAGCCTGTTCTCCTTGTAATGGTTTTGAATAGAAACGTCTTCAAGGTCAACTTTACTGCCTCCATCTATATGTATGATACTGTCGCTTACTTTAACACTCTTCCCATCAATCGTTATATTCTTTAAAGTAACTTTTGAATTACTAGTAAAATTGATTAATCTCCCAGCAAAAGCTTCATTGCGTATAAGTGACCATGTCTGTCCCTCTTTTGATGTAATCGTTATTGGTTGACCACCACTGAACATTAATGTCCCACTAATTGTAATATCACTTAATAAAACAAGGGTTTCCGATGAACCGCTGGCATTAATACTTTCTATCACTTTTCCAATTGTTTGAAATGGGTTGGCTTCTGTTCCATCACTGATAGTATCATCTCCACTCAATGATACATAAACTGGATTTTCTTCTAACACCTGTACGTTAAGTGGAGCCCCCATAACAGTCAATGCACTGCTTATAACGAGCATCAATGATAGCAATAGCATCAATGAACGCTTCCATAAAAATAGTGGCTTACTTATCACTTCTATTTTTTTCCACCCTTTCTCATCATTCACTATATTCAGCTTCGTTATCTCCTTTTATTTCCACCATCCTTTGTCGTCTGTTGACACTTTTCAATCTACTAAAGACTGTCTAAACAAAACTTGAACATTTCTCTTAAAATGCTAATTTATTAACTAAAGTCATATATTTTATTATTTTTCACAGAAAATCAGTGCTTTTTATGGGTATTTTCATAGGAATTTTTCAAAAGAGGAAGGCTTTGAGAAGAAATATGAGTAAGGAGGATTGTTCAGATTTTGTATAGATACTATTTGTATAGTAATGCTAATACATAAAATAAAGGGATTTTGCCTATGCTTGTTTATGTCATTATTGGATGTGGAATTACCATTGGTGTATTGTGGATACTTCAAATCATTCGTATTGGAAAAAAACGCCTGGAGAAAAAAAGAGCTTTGGAGCAGCGCCTCAAACAGTTAATATTTACAAATAAAAAAAGCTCCCATAAGCACCACGAAAATTAATACCATTCTTCACTAAAACAAGCCGTCCTCCCTGTTTGGAGAACGGCTTGTTGATTTTTAGTTGTTATACCCAGCCACGGAAGCGAGAAGCTTCTGCAGTGCGGCGTACACCTACCATATAAGCAGCTAAACGCATATTAATATTGCGTGTTGTTGCTGTTGTATAGACATTTTCAAATGCTTCAACCATTTTTTTGTATAAGCGTTCCTCTACTTCTTCCTCTGTCCAGTAATAACCTTGGTTATTTTGTACCCATTCAAAGTAAGAAACCGTTACACCACCAGCAGATGCCAGTACGTCTGGTACAAGTAAAATACCACGCTCTGTTAAAATCTTTGTTGCTTCAGCAGTTGTTGGACCGTTTGCTGCTTCTACAACAATGCTTGCTTTAATATTATGTGCATTATCAGCTGTAATTTGGTTTTCAATAGCAGCTGGTACTAGAATATCACAATCAAGTTCTAATAATGCTTTGTTTGAAATTGTATTTTCAAATAAAGTTGTTACTGTTCCGAAGCTATCGCGACGATCTAATAAGTAGTCTATATCTAAACCTTCTGGATCATGTAGTGCACCATAAGCATCTGAAATACCGATTACCTTTGCACCTAAATCGTGCATGAATTTTGCAAGGAAGCTACCTGCGTTACCAAAGCCTTGAATAACAACACGTGCACCTTTAATATCAATGCCACGTTTTTTCGCTGCTTCTTCGATAACGATTGTAACACCTTGTGCAGTTGCACGGTCGCGACCTTGAGAACCACCAAGTACAAGTGGCTTACCAGTGATAAAGCCTGGTGAATTAAATTCATCCATACGGCTATATTCGTCCATCATCCATGCCATAATTTGTGCATTTGTAAATACATCTGGTGCAGGAATATCTTTTGTTGGTCCTACGATTTGACTCACGGCACGTACATAACCGCGACTTAAACGCTCGATTTCGCCCATGGACATTTGACGAGGGTCACAAATGACACCGCCTTTACCACCACCGTATGGTAAATCAACAATACCACATTTCAATGTCATCCACATTGAAAGCGCTTTAACCTCTTCCTCAGATACTTGAGGATGGAAGCGAACCCCACCTTTAGTTGGTCCTACAGCATCGTTATGTTGTGCACGGTAACCCGTAAATACTTTTGTTGTACCGTCATCCATTTTCACTGGAATACGTACTTGTAACATACGAAGTGGCTCTTTTAGTAATTCGTACATTGCTTCATCATAGCCAAGCTTATTTAAAGCCTCTTGAATGACGTCTTGTGTTGATGTGAATAGATTTAAGTTTTCAGACATATTAAATCGCCTCTTTGTTTTTTTTAATGATAATATATCGGCATCATTGTAACATACTTCCGAATTAAAATGTGAACATTTTGTTAATTTTTAAATACTTTTTCAATTTGTTCGATTGACCAATCTAAATCCTCTTGTGAAATAACAAGTGGTGGTGCAAAACGAATCACTGTATCATGTGTTTCTTTACATAGTAGACCTAGCTCTTTTAATTTTTCACAATATGGACGAGCTGCTTCTGTTAATTCCATACCGATAAATAAACCACGACCACGTACTTCTTTAATAACAGGATTGTTAATAGCTTGTAATTTACCTTTGAAATATTCACCAAGCTCATGTGAACGTTCAGCTAATTTTTCATCTAATAAAACTTTAAGAGATGCAATAGAAACTGCACATGCTAAAGGATTACCACCGAAAGTTGAACCATGTGAACCTGGGTTAAATACACCTAAAATATCACGGTTTGCAGCTACACAAGAAATTGGGAATACACCGCCGCCTAATGCTTTACCAAGAATATACATATCTGGCTCTACTTCTTCCCAATCACAAGCAAACATTTTACCTGTACGTGCTAAACCAGCTTGAATTTCATCCGCAATAAATAGTACGTTGTTTTCGCGACAAAGTTCACGGGCTGCTTTTAAGAAGCCTTCTGGTGGAATAACAATACCCGCTTCACCTTGAATTGGCTCCATCATAAATGCTGCTGTATTTGGTGTAATCGCTGCCTTTAATGCATCTAAATCACCGTAATCCACTAATTTGATATTTGGTAGCATCGGACCGAAGCCACGGCGATATTCTGGATCAGATGATAACGAAACCGCTAACATTGTACGACCATGGAAATTACCATTACATGCGATAAATTCAGCTTTGCCATCCTCTACGCCCTTTACATCATATGCCCAACGACGAGCTGCCTTAAATGCAGTTTCAACTGCCTCAGCACCTGTATTCATTGGTAGAACCATTTCCTTATTTGTTAATTTACCAACAAGCTCATACCATTCGCCAAGATTTTCACTGTAAAATGCACGTGAAGTTAATGTTACTTTATCCGCTTGCTCTTTTAAAGCAGCGATAATTTTTGGGTGACGGTGTCCTTGGTTAACAGCAGAGTAAGCTGATAGCATATCTAAATATTTATTGCCTTCTGGATCCTTAACCCAAGCGCCCTCAGCCTCTGAAATAACGATTGGCAGTGGATGATAGTTCGCTGCACCAAAATTTTGTGTTTGTTCAATCACTTGTTGTGTTTTTGTCATCTTCTATTCTCTCCTTCATTAAAAACATGATGAAAAAATCGCTTAAAGCAAGGACTATGTATATCTACAAGTAGAATAATTCGATATTTAGCTTCCATCAAAACAGAAGCCTGCTTACTTCTCCAAAGTAATGTACCTTGTTTGCAGTGCCTACGGTTTAGCCAGGGCAGTATTACCTGGAGAAGTCACGCAGCTTCTTGTGCTAACATTGCTTTAATTTCTACTTAATTGAATAGCCCCATCAATTGAAAATTAAAGCATTTCTGAAGTTGTTTTTGCTTGCATGTGTAATTGTAGGTAGTCTGGGCCACCTGCTTTAGAGTCTGTGCCTGACATATTGAAGCC
>NZ_JBIWBA010000047.1:0-8994 GCF_044760715.1 Lysinibacillus sp. NPDC098008 | reverse complement strand
ACGAAACGTTGATGTAACAACATTTGAGGCTTTTTGAGGTGTGTCCAAACATGCATTTGGGAACATTTTTTTATTTTAGTATTCAATCATATACAGTTAAACGAATATACACTTTTATTAACGTCTGTTTGGCAAAAGTCAAAATATGAAAATATGTTGCGTGAATTAAGCTTAGGAGAAATAGGCGAAATATATTGAAGAAGCTGATGAGGTAGAATGATTATGTATGATGCTTTGAGTAGTATTGAACAGCCTGAATTGTAAAAATATATTTATAGTGTTATAAAAGTAGATAAGTGATTAATGTTATTTTATTATAATTATGTTAAATATAACCCAAAATGGTATTTTATTGACTAAATAACTAAAAAATACTAGGTAAAAATTAGTGTTTTTGGTTATTTGCTTACTATCCCTTATTTTAACATGGTAAACAGAAAATATTGAAGGTGAATACACTTTTGAAGACATAATGTCTTTAGAAAGATATGTTTCTGTTAATTCTGAAGGGTTATTTACTTTGGATACAACAAGTGCTATTAAAGATGGAGTTAGTGTGGAGTTGTTAGAAGGTCAACAAGAATATTTCAACTCCCTTAATTTAGAAATAAAAGAGGGTAAATTACAAGCAAATGAAAATTTAGATATTATTAATTTAGATTCTGATTTTGATGAAGATTTATTAAATAGTGGAGTATCTTTATATGCTTGTAAAGGGGTAACAACAAATCCTGTGACACATTGGTGGGGACAAAGTAGAAAGTTTAATTCATGTGATGCGGATAAATTTGCTGCTGATTTAGCTGGTGTAGCCGCTGGGGCTGCTGGAGCTGGCATCTTAGCAATTTGGTTCCCAGGAATGGGTTGGGCTTCTGTGGCTTCAGCTGCGTATTGTTCTCTTTACTCGTCACGTGTTACTGCGAATAATGCGTATGGTACTGGAGTAAAAATTAATATGACTTGGGCAATGATTTATGATATAGAGCCACAGTAAAAAGTGTTTTATTGTTTGTTTGGATGCTGTATGTAATCTTAATGGATTACATACAGCATTTTTATTTTCTAGTTATTACATTATTAAATAATGGTGAAAGTTTATTGATTGGTTATTAATTTAGAATAAATAATCATTGTTCCAGGAATAGTAATAACCATGATACAGAATATGATACTGAGTGCTTGTGTTGAGCTAAGTATTAAAGATCCAAGTGAACTTGTTAATAAAATAAGGATGATTAATGTAGCGAACAAAATAAAATAATTAATAGTCATTGCTTTTCTTATAATTTCTTTTGAACGTTTATTTTTAGGAAATATATGTGGTGAAAGGTATGTTAACATTAGTTGATTTAGTCCGATAGCTAAAAGCATAATAAAATCAGGAAACTCCTTGTTGAGTATGTTTTCATAGTTTAAATAAATACCCATTCCAACTCCCAAAATACCAGAAGATAAGAATGTCAGTTGGATTTTTTTTGTTTCAGACAAATGTTATTCCTCCTTACTTTTTATAAAGATATTTTACTATTTTTTTATATTGTTCTTTTTATTTTCATTTTAACAAATAAAGGTGAGGGAATGTTATAAGGTTGTAAATATATGGGGCATGTATTCTTATCATTGTTCTGAGTGTCACAAAGATGTTGAATATTTAATGCGATTTGACTGGTATATGTACCACTTAGAAAATTTGTATGACTGTGAAGATGAAGTTTTGCAATATATTCTAGACTTAGAAAAGTGAGAAGTATTGTCTTACGATTGAAATGAGTATACTTTAAAAAGCTGATAACCAATGTTATACTGGAGTCAGCAAAAAAGAGATAGTACCAACTGGTACACAAACGAAACCCCCAGTAGCTGCAACTACTGGGGGTTTCTGCTCTTTTACGGTAGAGTAAACCGTTTAGGCTAGTTGTCGCTGTGGTTTCTATTTTCTAACCATTTGCAGAAGTAGTAGCAAGCTACACCTGCCAAAAAGGAAACCAAAAAAGAGATAGCAAATTCCAACTGATACACCCCCTTACTGTTGCCAGTTTGGGTGCGACAACGCGGACAATTATATCATAATTTTTTTGCGTAAAAATATAACGATATGATAGGATAATCCTATGAATATTATTTTTTAAGTCGCTCTCAGCGGAAGTCGTTGTATTTTTGCATAAGCAAAAAAGGCTCGGCACAAGTTTTTTAGCCTTTGCACAAAGGTAGCCATAGGGCACAAATGTTTTTTTGTTATGTGTAAAAATTGCATAGTTTTTGGTTTGTTTATTGTTTGGGCTGGAGAGTCCGACCAGCGGATCATTTGGATCGACAAGAACAAAATCAAAGTCAAATCATCGAGCGTTTAAAAACGGTCGTTTTTTTTATTTAAAAAATTAATCGAGGGAGAGATGGAAATGGCTTATCAATGGACGCAGGGCGATATTGCAGTTGTGCAAAAGTATTTGCGAGAAAATGATGGGAACGAGGACATGACAACGGCTGCGTTGTTGGGATTGGTTCAGACATCGGATAGCAATTGAAATTGCAAAGGATGAAAGGCTGTATGAAAAGGGCGAATTATCGCTTGAAAAATTATTGGAAAGCCGAGCAAGACTAGGGCTGGATAAAAAGGCGGCTACGAGATATGACTATCTTTAGGTTGCAATTAACGGCAGGCGAAGAAAGTTTGGTCCTGAAGAAATATGCTGCGGAGTATGGCAGAGGGCCACAGTCGGAGCTGCATAAAATGGCAGAATGATACGATTACAAATGAGAGAGCGTAGACCAGTTTAGTGGTCTATGCTCTTTTGTATTTTGACTGCGTTAGCAGTCAGTCGGCGGAGCCGACGTATGTTTTGGATTACAGTTGCTTTTGCAACTGTTGACTGCGAAGCAGTCACATCTTATCGGCTGTGCCGATAAGAACGCGCCAGCGTTAAATGGCGAGGAAAAACATGGCACACCTCGATAACAAAGTGCGGACGGTTAAAACAGGTCATGAAGTACATTGGCAATTTTATATTTTTTTGTGGAGCGAATCCGACGCCTTAATAGCTTGGGTGCGTTAGCAGCCGAGCTATTAAGGCGGCAAGGCCGACTTTCTTTTTCTCTTTTTGCCTTCAGCATACTTAGAAAGGAGTGATTTTGTGGCAAGAAAAGGACGTACATCTATCGTTCGTGAGGTCAAAGAAAGCATTGATGCTATTGACAAAATTGGGCAGTCGAAGCGTGATGCCAAGCGAAATAGCACACATGGCATTCATTCTATCAAGCAAAAGCGTAATACGATGTCTGATGCACAAAATTTTGTAAAGTGGGTTCGGACTGAACATGGTGTGAAGTCGATTGCGGATTTAAGTCAGGAACATTACGCAGCGTATATCGCTTATATGGCTGACAAGGGTTTGTCAAAGGGACATATGCAAAATGTTGAAACATCGTTGCGTTTGTTAGAAAAAGGTTTTAAAGAGCGACTAAAACGTTCAGAAGGCCTTACAGAGCGTTTTAAAGGGTTTTGTCCTACTAAACGTTTAGTACATGTTAAAACGGGCGAGAGCGTGCGTAATAGGGCTTATAACGCACGTGAAGTTCAAGCGATTCGTGAGCAATGTTCTCCAGAGGTGCAAAAAGCGGTCGATTTGATGAGTAGTCTAGGGTTGCGTGTGCGTGAGGCGGCGAATGTGCGGGCTGAGCATTTTGTGGCTGAAGGTGATTCTTGGTATTTAAAGATTGCACAGGGTAAAGGCATAACGAAGGGCGGGCGTTTTCGTTATGTGCCTGTGCCGAAGACATTTGAACAGCGATTGGTACAGCTTTTAGTAGGGAAACACCCAGAGGAACGGCTTGTGTGTGTAGCAAGTGGCACGATACGCGATGGGGTCAACATGGCATGTAAAAAAGCGAATGTGTTACAAGCTGGGCGTGGCTGTCACGGATTTCGCCATGCATACGCCAGGGATCGGCTAGCGCAACTTGCTACGAAGGAGCAGCGTGACATGATGCAGAGGATTTTGTCCAATCGCGAACAGGGGCGCAAAGCAGACTATGGCATTTTAAGTGAGAAGGAACGAGCGTTGTATATGGGCACAAAAGCAGTGATGGATAAAATCCATAGTGAGTTAGGGCACGGAAAAAATCGCTGGGAACTTGCAATGCGCTATTTGAGATAGCTTCCCTCCCAATGCATCTGTCAAAAACCTTATTGTAAGTCGATGGGGTGACATGTGTTCTACTTGTCGTTTTTTTGAGGGAGAGGGTGCTGAATACCATATAAAGTAAGGTATAGGAAATATAAAAATATACACACAAAAAAGGATTTAATTCGTAAATTAGCTGACTGTGCAAAAAGAGTTTTCATTTTGTTTAGATGGCTTTTAAAATGGTTTCTAGTAAAATAAATATATGTTTATATACTGAATTAGATCAAGG
This sequence comes from Lysinibacillus sp. NPDC098008, assembly GCF_044760715.1. Lineage (NCBI taxonomy): Bacteria > Bacillati > Bacillota > Bacilli > Caryophanales > Bacillaceae > Lysinibacillus > Lysinibacillus sp. NPDC098008. The sequence goes on along the minus strand of NZ_JBIWBA010000047.1, from coordinate 4,581 downwards.
TGGTTTATTTATGGAGGTTAAATATTTAGGAGATTATTCTTGGAAGTCTAATATAATCAATGATATTCCTAATATCGGTAGGGTTAAAATTGGTGTTATAGATGGTCCTATAAACGAGTACTTATTTGAAAAATTTGTAGAAAAAAGGGATTTTTCTAATGCGTCTAATATGGACATGTCATCCATACATACTGCGGCAGTGTGCTCTATAATAAATGATATAGCACCGGCAAGTGAAATATATATCGCCCAAGTGTCTGATAAAGATGATGTTCCTATGCCTGAGAGGAATATTTTAAAAGCATTACAATGGCTTGTAACTGAGAAAAAAGTAAATTTAATAAATATGTCTTTAGGATTCTATGAGAACTGTAAGGGAAATTGTAATTGGGAAAGAAGATTTAAAAAGCTAAAAGAAGAATATAAAGTAGATGTTATTGTGAGTGCTGGAAACACTTCTGAAAAACACCCAGGTGCTTCTACTACTTGTCCTGGATGTTCTAGTTCTGCAATAACAGTAGGCGCTTTAGATAGCTCAAATAAAATTGACACAAGGATTAATCTACGTAGTATTATTCAGGAAAAACCAGAAGTGTATGCTAACGGACATGTTTCAGTCAAGTTATTAAATGATACATGGCAAGGAATATCTGGAACTTCATTTTCAGCTCCAATTATTACAGGTTTAATTTCAAAGCATTATTTTAATTTAAATAATGATATGAATTATCCAATTGCTTTAAATAACTTAAAGAATCTAAAATCATATTTTGAAGATTTTCCAGATATAATTGAAAAGTTAGAAGAGGCTATTACACTAGCTGATAAAAAATATCCTAATATTACTTCTATAGAAAAACAAGAAATACTCGATATGTTAAATGAATTAATGCCTTATACATATGAAAAAACAGCATTATAATAATGCTGTTTTTGAATGTGTTTTATTATAATTGATATGCAAATTTTTCTTCAGTTACTTCAATATGGCTCTGAAGTGATTTTAATTTAGAACGGTCGTCTATGGTTATGAAAACAATATCTTCTAACAAGAAATCCTCTTGGTAAAAAATAGATATACTCTTTAAGACATTTTTTACATTTAAAATATTACTTAGAATTCTTATTTCGAAATTCATATTGCTTCACTCCTTTCTGACTAATTCAAGATTACAAATAAAATTTTTAAAAAAACAGGTAACCTATTAACACCGTTCATTTATGAACGGTGTTAATATATAATTAAATATACTAGTTAGATAGAAATTAATTTCTATACAAAAGGAAATTAATTTCTATATAAAAGTAAAAAGGATGATTATTATGGACTCAAAAAACAATTATTACAGCGATTGGAGAAAAGAACAATTTTATAAAAATGAAGGTTTTTTTCCTGTATTTAATGATTTCAGATATTTAATGCGTTTTTTATCTCCAGGTGCAATTAGTTTATATATTTACTTAGGATTACACTCTAATTATAAAACTGGGGAAGTTTTTCACAGCTTAGGTAAAATAGCTATTTATTTTGGAAAGTCTACTCGAACTATTAGTAACTGGATGAAGGAGTTAGAAGAATTAAACTTAATAAAAAGAGAACAATTTGAAGTAAATAAAGTAAGTCACACTTTTTTACAACCGTATAGTACTAATAATATTCCTTCATTCAATGGGGAGGATAAGTAATTACTTCAAATACAACAGCACTTCATATATTCACCTATACAAAATAACGTTTCCAAATAAAACATTAATTATACGGTGTTTTATACACTTTTTTAAAAGCCAGTCAAAGCAGTGGCTTACGGGCATTAATAGTTACAAGAACCCATTTATTTTCACCTCCCTAATTCTTATTATTTTTTCCGTAAGCTTAGTATCTTATTGTTCAAATACTTTTCCTGAAACGGCCTTTTTAAGGGACTTCTACATAATTACTTTGATTTTGCTGTTTGGTGGTATGATGTTCATAACGATTCATATAACGGGGGGTGTAACACTATGGAGAATGTTTTGACACCAAAAGAAGCTACTGAACAATTAGAAGTCACTGCCGAAACTCTAAAAAAGTATTCGTTACTTTTAGAGAAGAATGGAATGAAAGTATTAAGAAACAATAGAGGTCATAGACAATATTCAAACGAGAATATTAAAGTGATAAAAGCATTGATCTATTTGAACAAAGAGAAATCTGTTAATCTAGAAGACGCTGCGAGTATGGTAACATCTAGCGACTTTGACTTTACTATTCTGGATAGAAACATAACAAATCCCAATGTTATAACATTATCAAGTTCTGTTATCCCGTTACAGAACGAGGTGGCTGCAACGGTTCTGAACCAGATTCAATATCTACAGAACGAGTTAAAAGTACGGAATAAGAAAGATGATGAGTTCCAGAAAATCGTTACAAATCGACTTGAGGAGCAGCGAAATTTAATAATCAAACAAGAAGAAGCTTTGAAGAAATTAAACCAACAATTAGAGGCGGAACGTAAAAAGAGCTTTTGGCAGAAGTTATTCTCTAAGTAATCGAATAATTACTTGAGGTTATATTAGAAGTAGTCATGGTTGCTAGAATCTTTTCATGTCACTATTCAATAAAATAATAGAAACTAATAATCGTAGAATATATTTACAAGTTGCTAACTTTAGCGTATGGTAGAAATAACTAAATCGAACGTAAAAAAGCCATTCCACAGTGACTAATAGAGAGTTGGCGCTCTTTATTAATCGCTTTATCGTATCTCGTACATACGATGCAGCATATCGTGAAATGACTGTTTTTAACTGTTAAATATAGATATTATCTATATACGTCATTCTAGTATGAATTAGAAGACATTTCAACAGTTTATTAATAGGTCATTAAAGATTACTCCCTAATCTAAAGCGTTTTGCATCGTTAAGACACGATGTGAAACGCTTTTTTGCTTCAAAAAAGGAGCAACTACCATGAAAAATAAACTAAAAACTACACCAAACCAAGCAGTTCAAACATTTATTACATACGGCAATCAAAAAGGAGACCGGCAACTCAAAGAAGATCGCCTGCAGCAACTAGAAGAAACTTTGGCAGCACAAGGTATTTATCCTGGTGGGAAAGTACATAGAGTGCTAGAAAAATTGATTTATGACCTTACATACAACGGCATTATTAAAGTAAGCCGAGAGCATTTGAGCAACAAATTAGAGGTTGGATTCAATACAATTTCAACAGCTTTCAAGTATATGGAGCAATCCAAACTATTTATCCTTTCCAGAAACAGATCGGGGAAAACGAATAGTGGTTGTCGTGTTATTCTGGATGTGCAGCATGTGAACTTTGAAAGCATTTTAAGCGAAGTTTACCATCTGAATTCGTATGAAATTGCCATTGTAAAAGATGAATTTAAACAACCAAATAAACATCAGGATTTGGCTCAAAACACTGTCAGACCAACGTTAAACGGCTCAAATTCGACTCTTAACTATAATAACCAAATTAAAACAATAAAAGATATAAAGACGTCTACTAAGCAGTCGTCTGATCAGAAAAATAATCTGTATAATCGTTTAAAAAATCTGTATAAAGCCCGTACAGGCTCTTTAGAGGGCTTTAAAGCCTTTGTAGGTGTTATCTATGGGTCATTGAAAAAAATCAAAGCAGAGGACAAGCTAGGGCTGTCTCATGGCCATTTAGAAACAATCATGTATCAATCTTTAGATGCAGCTATTTCAGTAAGCGATCAGTACGTTAAAACCAACCGGTTAGCCTTACTAAGTGCTATTATTCGCAACAAAATCAACGATTTAACGGTTTCGAATGCATCTACAGGGTCAGGAAAAGAGAAAACTAGAAAAGTAGAAGTAGTACCTGCATGGTTTGCGACACGTCATGAGCAAGAAGAAGTAACCGAAGAAAAGAAAGCTTACTTTGCACAAGAACGTGAGCGCATCTTGGCCGAGTTACGGGATCTTTAATCCAATGAGGAATGATGAAAAATCATACCTCTAGTTTGTTATACTCATTTTTAATAATTAAATTATCTGGAAAATAGGAGGTTGTGAAATGCAAAACAATAATACACTTTCAGGCTTTCATATCAAAAGTAAAAAAGATAGTGATGTATTAAAGCTATATCCTAAAACCTATACTTGGCATATTCCTAAACATTTACTTGATTTCAATCTTCAACCAGGTGATATTGTGGCTGTAGGGAAAACATTAGCACCCTTTTTGGTCACAAAAGTTTTTAGGGAAGAGTTTGAAGAGACAGGAAAACGATACAAAAGGGTTATTAAGCTTTTAGAGAAAGGGTCAAGAGAAGAGCATACGAATGTATAGCTCCAATCTTTAGTAATAAAAAATAGCCATATTTGTCATATGAAATATACATGATTTTATGCAAAGTGAAGAATAAACAAAGTAAGTAAAAATGCTGCTACAGCAACGTTCATGCCATCTGTATAAAAAAGTGTATAAACAATGTTCATAAGAAAAGCCACGAAACGTTGATGTAACAACATTTGAGGCTTTTTGAGGTGTGTCCAAACATGCATTTGGGAACATTTTTTTATTTTAGTATTCAATCATATACA
>NZ_JBIWBA010000046.1:0-10013 GCF_044760715.1 Lysinibacillus sp. NPDC098008 | reverse complement strand
TCTTAGCAGGGTTGTAGGAAACAATTTTATCCTCTGTTGTAATGCGCTCGCCACCGATAATCAGTGGGTAGTCTTGCCCTAAGTAGCCTTCTACTGTATTTAAAGCCTCTACATAAGCATTGTAGTTTGCCTCTTGTGTAAAATCTGTAAATGGTTCGTGTTTGTATGGAATCATGTCAATTTCCTCCAATGGATAAAAGAGTGCCAAATGATTATGCACCTCTTAATATTTTGTTAATTATATAATGCAATATTATTTGGCATTAATCAATACAAATTTTTTAAATTTTCTCATCAGCCTTTCAGATTGGTGTTAGAATAAGCTTAGGAGCTTACAGGAGGACAAAATGGATAATAGTATACTACTCAGTATTTATAAATATGTTATTGAAAAAGGTGATATGGGCATTTGCGTAGTAGATACAGATGGCAAATTGCTTATATATAATAAAAAAATGCGAGAATTAGAAGGCGTTAATGAAGATGAATTTGAGGAGAGGCGAGCGCTTGAAATTATTGATTTTGAAACAGAGAAAAGTGATATTTACAAAGTTTTAAATTCTGAAACGCCTGTGCTCAATGTGAAAAAAACATACTGGAATAAGAAAAATCAAGAGGTAACCTACATTAGCAATATTTATCCACTGCACTATGAGGACGTTTTAGTAGGAGCTGTGGAATTTGCACGAGATATTACACAGCTTGAATATATGATGTATCAGCCACTAAGAAGATATGGTGCGCCACTAACCTTTGATATTATTTCGGCTGTATCGGCAGTGATGAAGGATGTTATTGAAAAGGCAAAAATTGTAGCACTTAGTAGAATGCCTGTTGTGCTAATAGGGGAGTCTGGTACGGGGATTGATATGATTGCTGAAGGTATTCATCATGATTTAAGCGTAAAAAATGATATGTTTATTGCGTTAATTTGCCGCAGAGATGAGGACACGATTTTAAAGCAGTTTGAAAAATACATTGTTGAACAAGAAAAAATTACTTTCTTTGCTGAGCGGATCGAATATTTAACCATGGCAGCTCAAGAGAAAATTGTGGAGCTTTTCAACAATCACCCAAATCATCACCATATGCTCATTGCGAGTGTAGGTAAAGACCCTATTGATTTAATTCAGGCACAAAAGCTATCGAAAAATTTATATCGACTATTTTCGGGTATTACGATTTATGTGCCACCGTTGCGAGAGCGAAAAGAGGATATTATGCCCTTTATTGATGACTATTTTAAACGTCATCGTGATAGCTTTGGCTCCTCTATTCAAGGGCTGTCGGAGGAAGTACAAGACATCTTTTTAAAGTACGACTGGCCTGGAAACTTAAAGGAATTAGAGGTTATGCTGGATGAAATTTCCTCACTCCTAACAAATGAAACAGTTATTGACTCCCATATGCTACCAGCACATTTTAGATGGAAAATACAACATTCCCATGAAAACGGGACAGAGGAGAAGGCTGATTTATTTATTATTAAAAATCCGCATGATATTCGACCACTTGATGTCTACATGAAGGAGGTTGAAGAATATTATATTTCCAAGGCATTGGATTTTCATCAGGGCAATATTTCAAAAACAGCGGCTGCATTAGGGATACGACGCCAAAGCTTACAGTATCGTGTTAAAAACTATAAGCTCAATAAAAAAAGCGAAAACATTGATTAACGATGTTTTCGCTTTTTTGGTGGATAGCACTATTGAATAGGCGGATAGATCACCTAAAGTGCCGGATAGAATCGCTCAATAGGTGGATAGCCTGTAATTTTATTTGCTTTTTTTAGATAGACGACCAAGGGCGAAGGCTGCAACACCTAAGCCAATTGTTGTATTTGTTTTTTTATTAAATACTTGCTTTGTAACAAGTGCTAGATTTTGAGGGCGCTCTGCTAGACGACGCATAAAGTATCCATACCAATCATTACCAAATGGTAAATATGTACAGAAATTATAGCCTTCACGTGCAAGGTCTAGCTGCATATCTTTACGGAAACCATAGAGCATTTGGAATTCAAATTTATCATTTGGAATATTATGCTGTTTTACAAATTGCTTTACATGGTTAATAACATTATGGTCATGTGTAGCGATAGATGTAAATTTCCCGTGCAATAAATGGTATTCAATTAGCTTCAGGTAATTACAGTCGATATCAGCTTTTGATTGGTAAGCTACCTCCTCAGCCTCTTTGTATGCACCTTTTACAATACGCAGACGGAAATCTTTGTATTTTTCAATGTTTTCGTCTGACTCAAAGAAATATGCCTGAATAACAGTACCAACATTATCGTACTCTTTGTGTAGCTTATCGAGTAAATCAAACGAGCTATGTAAACGACCATAGTTTTCCATATCAAAATTTACAAAAATATTGTATTGATGTGCCAATGCCACAACCTCTTTTAAGTTTTCATAGCAAAAGTCGATATCAATATCTTGTCCTAGCTGTGAAGGCTTTAGAGAAATATGTGCATCTAATTGTTCATCATGAATTGCTTGAATCACTGCTAAAATATTATTTTTTGCTGCTGTTGCTGCAGATTTCTCAAAAACAAACTCGCCAAGGTTATCAACAGTACAAGAAATGTTTGCACGGTTTAGCTCTTTAATTGTTTGCACAACCTCTGGAATGGTTGTACCTGCTACAACGCTTTGTGCACCCATGCGTAAACCATACTTTTGTGCAGCGCTATTTAATAATTGATTTTCTGAAAGTGCGATAAAAAAGTCACGTAATGCCATAAAATGACCTCCAAAATTGAAAATTTTAAATTCTTGGCGATTATAACACTTTTTTTGAAAAGTAAAACAGTAAGATTTTTTTAAACATTTTTAGAGGCTCCATTTAGGGGGGATGAAATATTGTGTTTATTGACTTTTGCATGCCCTAAAAAATAATTTTAATTTTTTTATTATAAAATTGGAACTTTTCAAAATAGTGATTATGCTATATTTTAGAATGCAGAGATTTAATTTTGTAAAAAGAAGGAGGATTATATAGTTTATTTGTACTAAAAATTTTTATTAGCTAACGATCATGATTAGACAGGGGGAAAAAATATGTCAGAAAATATGTTTCAATTACTTGCAATTATAATTTATTTGGTAGCAATGTTAGCAATTGGGTGGTATTCATTTGTTAAAACATCGAATTTAACGGATTATATGTTAGGTGGGCGTTCGCTGGGACCTGCTGTAACAGCGCTTAGTGCAGGTGCTGCAGATATGTCTGGCTGGTTATTGATGGGATTACCAGGAGCCATTTATTTAACGGGAATTGTCGAGGCATGGATTGCTATTGGTTTAACAATAGGGGCTTATTTAAACTGGTTATTAGTAGCACCGAGATTACGCGTGTACACACAAGTTTCTAACGATTCAATTACCATTCCAAGTTACTTGGATAACCGTTTACGTGATCATACAAAGCTGATCAGAATTGCATCAGGTATTATTATTTTAGTATTCTTTACGTTCTATGTATCATCAGGTATGGTAGCTGGCGGTAAGTTTTTCGATAGCTCTTTTGGCTATGATTATCATACAGGTTTATTAATTGTATCAGGTGTAGTTGTAGCCTATACATTATTTGGTGGGTTTTTAGCTGTTAGTTATACTGACTTTATCCAAGGTTTAACAATGTTTGTAGCATTGATTGCTGTTCCTTTATTTGGGCTGTTCTTAACTGGTGGGCTAGGGGATACAATTGATTCAATCAAAGCCGTTGATCCTGAGCACTTAAACTTACTACCATCAACAGTTACAGCGGCAGCTCTTATTTCTTCCATAGCATGGGGCTTAGGCTATTTTGGACAACCACATATTATTGTCCGCTTTATGGCGATTAGCTCAGTGAAGGAAACAAAGCAGGCACGACGTATTGGTATTGGCTGGATGATTTTAAGTTTATTTGGTGCTCTTGCAACCGCTTTAGTTGGTGTAGCGTATTATCAACAAACTGGCGGAGAGCTGAAGGATGCTGAAACAGTATTTATTGTAATGGGGCAAATTTTATTCCATCCATTTATTGCAGGTATTATGCTAGCTGCTATTTTAGCTGCTGTTATGAGTACGATTTCTTCACAATTAATCGTAACCTCCTCAGCACTTGTAGAGGATATTTACAAAGCTTTATTCAATAAAACAGCAAGTGATAAGCATTATGTGTTTGTTGGTCGTATGGCTGTATTAGTTGTATCCATTGTTGCAGGGATTTTAGCTTGGAATCCAGATAACTCTGTTTTAAACTTAGTAAGCTTTGCATGGGCAGGCTTCGGTGCAGCTTTCGGTCCAATTATTTTATTATCATTATATTGGAGAAAATTAACAAACTATGGTGCTATTAGTGGTATGATAACAGGTGCAGTGACTGCATTTATTTGGGGTAAGGTAGAGGTGCTAACTTCTGCATTATATGAAATTGTGCCTGGCTTTATCGCATGTTTACTTGTAGCAATCGTTGTAAGTATGATGACATATAAACGCAATCAAGATATTGAAGATGAATTCGATAGTATGGAAAAAATTCTGAAAGAAGAAAGATAGTAGCTATTCTATTGTTAAATTATTTTCATAGATTGAGGTGAATAAATATGCTTTGGAAGCCATTATTTGAAAATGATGTACCATCCTCACCTTTCTGCTCTTAGCGGGGGAAAGGTGAGAGCTTCTCTCCGTTAAGTGCTGTCATAAATCTAAATAATAGACGGAGGGAATTTTGGTGAAAATCTTACCATATATCATTGTATTACTAGCTGCAATTCTTTGGGGAACTACTGGTACAACGCAAACATTTTTACAAGGAGATATTTCGCCGATTGCCGTTGCCTGTATTCGTTCAGCGATTGGTGGAGGCGCATTGCTCGTCGTTGCATTATCCGCTCGCATGATACATTGGCAATCATGGCCATGGAAATGGAATATACTTGCAGCTATTTCCATTGCACTTTTTCAAGGCTTCTTTTTTTCATCCATACGTTACACTGGTGTCGCTATTGGTACTGTTGTTACAATTGGGAGTGCACCTGTATTTGCGGGTATGCTTGAATGGCTAATTTGGAAGGTAAAGCCGACAAAAATATGGGTAATTTCAACTACCTTTGCCATTGTTGGTTGTATTTTATTGTTTGCGGTTGGTGGTGACACAACAGTAAACAGCTTTGGTATTTTACTTGCTCTTAGCGGTGGCTGTATGTTTGCATTGTACACAAATGTGAGCAAGCGTTTAACAGAAAAAGCAGCAACATTGCCTGCAGTAGCCATGACATTTTCATTATGTGCAGTATTGCTGGTCCCATTTGCATGGCAAGGTGGATTTAGCTGGATGGGAGTCCCGGGCAATATTTGGTCAATGACGTATATGGGCTTAGTGGCAACAAGCTTAGCATATGTGTTATTTTTAGGGGGATTGCGAGCTGTTTCATCCTCAGCAGCTGTAACGCTTAGCTTAGCAGAACCTTTAACAGCCGCATTACTGGGTGCATTTTTCCTTGGAGAATATTTAGCATGGACATCGTGGCTAGGTATTGTCCTGATTTTTGCAGGAATTTTAGTATTAACAGTAGGAACTCGTGTGACCAAATAACAAGTGTAATGTGCCTTTTGCTCAAAAAGGCACATTTTTCTTAAGATAAATTTGGGGTTTGTAAAAATTAAACGATAAGAGGGGTAGATGATACAAAAATAAATTGTGTTGGATGTTTAGTTTTATTAAACCAGTTGTGAGGCACATTCGATTCCATATGAATGCTATCTCCTGGCGATAAATCATACTCGGTATCATTCAAAATAACGGTCAACATACCTTCCAGCACATAAATAAATTCCTGTCCCTCATGAGAAAAAGGAGTTTCTTTTTTATCTCCTGGTAGCAAAGTTACTAAAATAGGCACAAAGAGAGGATTAGTAACATTTCCTGAAAGGTCTGAATAAATAAATGATGACGAATGCTCGGCTTGCTTAGCACTACCACGTCTTATCATATTTTTATCCATTTCTATTGTATCAGGGAAAAAATAGCTAGGGCTAACACCAAGTGCTTCAGATATTTTGCGTAGAGATTGTAATGTAATGGAGCAAAGAGAGCGTTCTACTTGAGATAAAAAGCTTATTGATAAATCTGTTTTTTCAGAAACTTCCTTTAATGTCATTTTTTTTGACTTGCGAAGACTTTTAATTAATATTCCTATATCACGATCCATAATATCTACCTCAACATAGCTTATTGTAATGAAAGTATATATAATCCTTAGATACTTGTAAAGCTAAGGAAGCTTTGGATACTGCTAGAATTTAAAATAAATTTCCGAAAATATTGAATTTTTAAAATAGCTATGTATAATAACTGTAAAAGCTTTAATTTTTGGTTATAAATTTAAGTGTTGTTTAAATTACTTTAAGCATTAATTAATTTAATGCGTTTTTTATAGCATGAAATTTAAGTAATATTTAAATTTTAGGGTTTTGTTATTGAAAATTAAAGTAATAATAAAATATTTACAACGAAAGGCTGAAGGGAAAATAGATGAAATTTAAAAAAATGTTTACAACAATTGATTTACACGTATCAGGTGAGCCATTGCGTATTATTACAGGGGGATTACCAGAAATCAAAGGGGCAACGCAACTAGAAAGACGTGCCTATTGTATGGAGCATTTAGACCATGTACGTGAAGTATTAATGTATGAGCCAAGAGGACATTTTGATATGTATGGCTGTATTATTACGCCACCTGCAACACCAGGAGCAGATTTAGGTGTATTATTTATGCACAATGAGGGCTGGAGTACAATGTGTGGTCATGGTGTGATTGCAGTTGTCACAATGGCAATTGAAACAGGGATGATTGAGGTCGAAGAAGATAATCAGAAATTTATTATTGATTGCCCATGTGGTCCAGTAACAGCCTATGCAAAATGTAATGGCAATGAAGTAGAGTCAGTATCATTTGAAAATGTACCTTCATTTGTGTATCAAAAAAATGTGCCAGTGCAGATTGATGACTATGTTTTCAATGTAGATATTTCATATGGTGGTGCTTTCTATGCTGTTGCCAATACAAAGGACATAGGCTTAAACGTAAATAGCAAAGACCTTTGGGATTTAAAAGTATGGGGCGACAAAATTAAGCATTATATTGAAGCACAAATGGAAGTTAAACATCCAGTGGAAGATATTTCAGGGATTTACGGTGTTATTTTCTCTGATGAGCCAAATCATCCTACTGCAACTTTACGTAATGTTGTTATTTTTGCAGATAGACAGGTTGACCGCTCACCATGTGGCTCAGGTACAGCAGCGAGGGTAGCAACTTTATATGAGCATGGTAGGCTAGCAGAGGGTGGAAGCTTTGTTCACGAAAGTATTACAGATGGGCAATTTATTGGCGAGGTAGCCTCACTAACACAGGTTGGAAGCTATCAAGCTGTTATTCCAAAAGTAACAGGAGATGCCTATATTACAGGCTTTCATCAATTTGTAGTAGACCCTAAAGATTCACTAAGCAGAGGGTTTTTATTCAAATAATAAAAAAGGAGGAGAAGCAATGTTAGTTATTAGCGCTGAAGAGCAACGAGCCTTAGTGGATATTCATGAGGTGATGGGCTGTGTAGAAGAAGCTTTAAAGGAATTTTCAGCACAGAGAACGATCACACCTATTCGAGCATCACTTCCTTTTTCCAATGCTCAAAATACAGCATTAATTATGCCCTCTGTAGCAGAGGAATTAAAAAGTGTCGGGCTAAAGGTCGTGATGGTTGCCCCAAACAATACAAAATCAGGAAAGAAAACTATTAATGGTGTAGTCATGTTATCTGATTTTGATACAGGAGAGCCAGTTGCATTATTAGAAGGTTCGTTTTTAACAATGGTTAGAACAGGAGCCCTATCAGGTGTTGCCACGAAATATTTAGCACGTCAAGATGCTAAAAAGCTATGTGTAATTGGTACAGGAGAGCAAGCAAAGGGTTTAGTGAAGGCTATATTAGCTGTTCGCGATATTGAGGAGGTTTTTCTCTATAACAGAACAGCAGAGAAAGCACATGAATTTGCTGCCTATATTCGTAATCAATTTGATATACCTGCTCAAGTATGTGCAGATTCAAATGAGGCTGTTCGCCATGCAGATATACTTGTCACAACAACAAGCTCATCTGTGCCAGTTTTCTCTGAATTATTAAAGCCAGGTGTTCATGTAAATGCTGTAGGCTCCTTTAGACCAACAATGCAGGAGCTGCCTTCTAGTGCAATTGCTTGTGCTGATAAAGTAGTAGTGGAATCGACAGAGGCTGCGTTAGAGGAAACAGGTGATTTACTGTCACCTATCAATGAAGGGGTTTTTCAGGCAAGTGAAATCTTTGGTGAGCTTGGACAAATTGTTGCTGGTGAGCTAAATGGGCGAGCAAATAATGAGGAAATTACGATATTTGAGTCTGTTGGATTAGCTGTTGTAGATATAGTAGTTGCTAAATATTTTTATGAAAAAGCTATACAACATAAAATGGGGACAAGTATTACACTTTAAGCTGTAGCACGATGTCAGGACATATAGCTAGTCCTGACTTTTTTATTCAAACTTTTTGCACTAAAATTTAAGTCACACTAAAATTTATATACAAGAAATATACCTTCAATTCAAACTTAAGGGGTTGTTTGCATGAAATGGTGGAGAAATCAAAAGCTGTATATTAAAATTTTTATTGGGGTCATTGTTGGTGTCTTATTAGGCTTACTATTTGGACCAAAAATTGCTGTTATTAAGCCTATTGGAGATATTTTTATTCGCTTGCTACAAATGCTAATCGTGCCGCTTGCCTTTTTAAGTATTATATCGGGTATTACAAAGCTAAAAGATATTAAAATGTTAAAGTCCATTGGCGGAAAAATTATGCTAATTTACGTGCTTACTACTTTAGTAGCCACATTAATTGGTGTTGCAACTGCATTAGTGTTAAAGCCAGGCAAAGGAGAAAAGGGGCTTCTTGCTCAGGCTGAGGCTGTGGAACGACAAGAGTTTAGCTTTATTGATAATATTGTGCAATGGTTTCCGTCCAATATTGTGCAATCAATGGCAGAAACAAATATGCTACAAATTATTATATTCGCTATTTTTATTGGAGTAGCCCTTGTGCTTCTTGGAGATAAAGTGAATAAAATTAAGGAGCTAGTGAATGAAGGGGCAGAGCTGATGATTAAAGTGGCAGATATTGTTATCGGTTTTGCACCATATGGCATTATGGCATTGATTGCACATGTTGTTGGAACGCTTGGTATGGATGTCCTTATTGAAGTAGGACGCTATGTACTAGCATCTTTTGTTGGCTTTTTAGTCATTCTCTTAGTCGTTTATCCAATATTATTGAAGGGACTAGGCAAAACAAGTCCAATTTTCTTTTATAAACAGGTTAGTCCAGCAATGCTTGTAGCTTGCAGTACAACATCAAGCAGTGCAACACTTCCTGCTTCCATGGAGGTGTCGAGAGATGGACTTAAAATACCAGAAAGTATATACGGCTTTACATTGCCACTAGGTGCTACATTAAATATGAATGGCTTAGCATCAACGTTAGGGGTTCTATCTGTATTTGCTGCTAATTTATATGGCATCTCCATATCATTTGGTATGATTTTACAAACTGCCTTTTTAGGAGTAATTCTTGCAATGGGCTGTGCTGGGGTGAAAGGAGCGGATGTTGTAACAGCATCCTTATTGCTTTCTACGCTAGGACTGCCACTTACTATTATACCAATTATTGCAGCAGTATCCCCAGTTGTGGATATGGGCAATACCGTTGTCAATATTACAGGTGACTTAGCTGGCACACAGGTTGTCTACCAAAGAAATCCAGAATATGCGAGCGAAGAGATTTCAACTTTATAAAAATTAAGGTGACGGTAACAAATTCTTTATAAATTGTTACAAATTAACTAATGTTTGTAATGTTATATAGAAAGCCGTGCGTGTCGGTAAACGGCACGTAGCGAGGGTTAACTGCGGGCAATCC
>NZ_JBIWBA010000045.1:0-11638 GCF_044760715.1 Lysinibacillus sp. NPDC098008 | reverse complement strand
AAGAAATTTGATTTGCTCAAATTGTTTTGCTGGCATCTCATCTTCATTCGATGTCCAAAATTATTTCGTTCACTTACCAAAGTAAGCTACTAAAACTTATTGATTACGTTTTGCTTGTTCAGTTTTCAAGGTTCATAGTTTGTTTCAGTCTTTTTTAGCGACTTTATTAATATAACTTGTTTTTAACAAGAAGTCAACAACTTTTTTCATAACTTTATTTCCAAGTGTTCCCTCTTGTTAAGGACAAGTAATAATATATAATATCGCACCTTAAAAATCAAGCATTTTTCGCAAAAAACTTAAAAATCTTTTTTATATCGATAACAAACAATAGAATACCTGCTAATACAATCATCCCACCAATGATTTGTGTTGCAATTAAATACTCTTTAAAAATAAACCATGCTAAAATAGCTGCTCCTACAGGCTCAAACAATATAGCTATTGAAACGACGTTCGTACTAACATATTTAATTGACCAATTAAACAGCGTATGGCCCAAGAAATTAGGTACTAGCGCTAATAATAAAAACCACAGCCAATCCATTGAAGAATGAGGCATTAATGATTCCCCTTTTATTAGTACATAAATCAGTAAAGTAATCGTACTAACAACATAAACAATCATTGTATAGGTCATTAAAGATAGTCGTTTACGTACATCCTGCCCCAATAAGAAATAAGCTGTAACAAGCGCACAGGCAATAAGAGCCAATATATCGCCATAAAATGCAGTACCACTTACTTTAAAATCACCCCAGCTAATTAAAACACTTCCGCTAATAGCTATTGCCCCTGCTATAATTGTTTTCATCGTGATTGTTTCTTTAAAGAAAAAATATGTACCGACAAACGCAAATAATGGTTGTAATGTTACAAGCACCGTTGAGCTTGCTACTGACGTATAGTTAAGTGATTCAAACCATAAAATAAAATGAAATGCTAAAAATATTCCCGCAATTGAAGAAAAGAACCAATCACGTTTACTTAACTTTGTTAACTCCTTTGTGTACTTCCCCAAAAACAATGGTGCCATAATTAACACAGAAAATAACATTCGATAAAATGCAATAACACCAGATTCTGCTTGCGCTAATTTAACAAAAATAGCGGATAAAGATACTGAGATAACTCCTATTATAATAGGGATATATGGATGCATTTTAGGCTTATCCACTATGTCCCACCTCCATTAAAGATACTTATACTTCCTTACTTTCGTAGTGTACAATACAAAAAAGCAATGTACATATAATAATGACAGCTTACATATCTCTTAGCAATACGAAATATCTATGGAGGGTTGCGTATGAACACATTATTAGAAAATATGATTACATATGAAGTTGGCATAAAATTAGTGATTGCAGCCACATTAAGTTTAGTGATCGGTATTGAAAGGGAATTAAAAAAGAAACCTGTTGGATTAAAAACAAGCTTAGTGATTGCCACCTTTAGCTGTTTACTCACAATCATCTCTATCGAAACTGCATATTCAACCCCTGCTAGGGATGATATTAACATTACAATGGACCCTCTTCGCTTAGCTGCACAGATCGTTAGTGGAATTGGCTTTCTTGGAGCAGGCGTTATTTTAAGACGGGGCAATGATAGCATTACAGGCTTAACAACTGCTGCTATGATATGGGGAGCAGCAGGTATTGGAATTGCAGTTGGCGCAGGTTTTTATATGGATGCGACATTAGCAGTAATTATTATTGTTTTCGGCATTGAGATTTTATCACCTTTCCTTATGAAAATTGGTCCTAAACGTATTCGGATGCGAGAGATTTCATTAAAAGTTCAAATTGATGATGCCAAGAATACTGAGTCCTTTCTATTATTTTTAAAGGACAATAACATCATCATTGAAAATATTCGTATTAAAGACGTGCCTTTAAAAAATGATGATGTTTTACATGAGCTGGATTTGCGTTTGTCCTTAATTGTTTCCGATAATTTATTATCCTTTTATCATTCATTACGAGAACTATCTTATATAGAAAAAATCGAAATGGAAATTTTAAACTAGCTGGAGGATTTGTATGACAGAACTATTTAAACTACTAAAAGACGGTAACAAACCTTCCCTACTAGCAGCATGTGTAAATGCCTTTTTAGGGATTATTAAAGGCATTGCTTTTTTCTTTACAGGAAATGTTGCGATGTTTGCAGAAATGATGCACTCGCTTGGTGATGCAGCAAACCAATTATTTGTTTATATCGGCTCAGCACTTTCTAAAAAGCCACCTACCAAGCAATTCCCAAGTGGCTTTGGCCGTATTGTTAACTTAGTATGCTTATTTGCCGTTATTATTGTGGCAATTCTTTCGTATGAAACAATTAAGGAAGGATGGCATCATTTTCTACATCCTACAGGGGAATCTAGTGGGATACTAATTGCACTTGGCGTATTATTAATAGGGATTATTTTAGAAGGTGTGGTGCTTGCCAAAGCAGCTGTAGAAGTATTACATGAAGCAGGGCAAGAAAAGGCTGGTATCGCAGCGATTCCAAAAGCATTCGCTTATTTGAATCGTGCAAAGCCTGCAACAAAATTAGTTTTTATGGAAGATTTAGTAGCTACTAGCGGGAATATCCTAGCCTTTGCTGCAATTGTTATTGCTTACTTTACAGGATGGGGTAGAATAGAAGGTCTTGTGTCAATGATTATTGGAGCAATGATGTTTTATGTTGTCGGGAAAGTTTTCTTAGATAATGCTCGTGGCGTCATTGGCGAAACAGATGAAGAAATGTTAAATCATATTGCTCATCTTGTTATGGATGATCCAAATATTAAGGATATTGTGCGCCTTGAGGTGATTAAAGAAGGAGAATTTTTACATGTGGAGCTTGTCGCTGAAGCTGACCCACAGTTATCGCTAGCCTTTTTAGATGATGTTCGTGATCATTTAACAGAGGTACTATTAAGTCAAAAAGGTGTCGCCAAAGTTGCCATTTTGTTTGATGAGGATGATGGCAAAACAAGCTGGGTGCATGCTGATCGCTCTATGTAAACACGTTAAATAGCCAATTGCCATATTTCAGGCAGTTGGCTTTATTTTATACAAGTCTTAAGCGGTCTTGTTGATATGGGCTTTTCTCATTATTACTTATATATTCAGGTATATGCTCGTAGCTCATAAAAACATGATTCGTAATCATAAAAGTCAGTAATTTATGAAAAGCAATAACCTTTCTTGTACCTTGTTGCTGAATAACAATTTTTGAAAACTTTAAGGAAGCTTGTCTATTGGCTAAAGCGTATTCTTCTGCATTCTGCAGAGCTCTACCATCCACATGACACCCCAATACAAAATTTCCAGCAAAGGAATCTTTTAAAACATTCGGATGCATAGATTGATAATGCACTTCTGTAATAGCATCTTCCTCTTTCATTAAATGACGCGCTACTAAATAATGTTTTAAAGCGCCTTTCAAGTCAATAGCAATTGCCGTATCCGCTAAAATCGTACGATAATAAACAGGTATAATTTCTGTCTTTCCTAGATAAGGCTTTACTTCTACAATGATTTCTCCAGAGGGACGAACAAATAATTGTGCAATTGCCTTATTGTCACCATCTGAAAAAATAATATTTGTTTGTCCAAAATGTAAGCTTTTGAAAAATACGCTTTGATCAACAATATACCCTGCGACAATTTTATCATTTTCAATTTGTAGTGATTTCGCTTCAATTCCCAATACTTCTACACCATTTTGCATTTTATAGACATGCGGCTGAAATGGCATCTCTTTACAATTTAATGTAACAATACGGCCTTCAAGCAATTGCTTCAACATTTGACCTCTCTCCTTTGTGTTTAATCGTGTATTTATTTTAATAAAAGCCACTGAACAATTTCTGAACAAATTTACAAAAAAAGCAGAAAAACGACAAAATATACCTCACATTCTATATAAGTAAAAAGAATCAATATATCATACAATTATCCCTGTTTTAAATTAACTAAATTTCTATTTATCATTATATTATAGGTCTTAAGAAACTTCTACGACAAAATACAACATAAATCGTTAATTTTTCTTAATCTTTTATCCATAAAAAAATGCGAGGCTATAGTAAATAGCCTCACATTTTTTATAATTAAAGAGAATTTTGTAGAATTGTTCGTACATCTTCATCTTGTAATTTATGAAAGTTTCCAAAAGGTCCATTTTGCATGGCATGTTCAATAATTTGCGGGAATTTTACAGCATCAATCTGATAATCAGCTAAACGATTTGGCGCACCTAATGATGTCCAAAATGCCGATAAACGATCAATGCCTTCATAAGCAATCTCTTCTACCGTCTTTCCTGTTGCATCCACACCAAACACTCGTGTGGCAATGCCAGCAAAGCGTGCTGGATTAACTGGCACATTTAAGCGCATCCAGTGTGGCTGAAGGATTGCTAAGCCTCCTGCATGCGGAATATCATAAATAGCTGATATAGCATGCTCAATATTATGAGAAGCCCAATCGCCTCGTGAACCAATTGATAGGAATCCATTTAATCCAATTGTACCTGCTAATAAAATTGTTTCACGCAATTGAATGTTTTCTAAGTCCTCTAGCAATTTCGGAGCTGTTGCTATAATTGCTCGTAATACGCCTTCACACATTTCATCCGTAACTGGTGTATTCGTTGTGTTATGGAAGTATTGTTCAAAGATATGTGACATCATATCAACAATGCCATAAACAGTGTGGTTTCTTGGTACTGTCACTGTATAGGCAGGATTTAATATTGAAAATTTTGGGAATACTGCTGGGCTGCCCCAGCTTAGCTTTTCCTCTGTAGCAGCATTTGTAATCACTGAGCCTGAGTTCATTTCAGAGCCTGTAGCAGCAAGTGTTAATACCGTACCAAGCGGCAATGCTTCTTGCACAAACACTTTACGTTGCACAATTTCCCAAGCATCAGCATCATACTTTGCACCTGCAGCGATTAATTTTGAACAATCGATTACAGAGCCTCCACCAACTGCAAGCACAAGGTCGATTCCTTCCTTTTTACAAATATCAATCCCAAGGCGTGCTGTTTCAACACGTGGATTCGGTTCAACGCCACTTAATTCAAAAATAGTTTTGTTTGCCTCTTGTAATTTCTCTATTACTGCATTATAAACACCATTTTTCTTAATGCTGCCACCGCCATATACAACTAACACCTTTTGACCATATTGCGCTAGCTCCTTTGGCAGTTTGTCTAATGCATCTTCTCCAAAGTGTAACTTTACTGGATTATAAAATGTAAATGAATCCATATTATTCGCCCCTTTCTAGTTGAATTTTCTCATAATTTTACTGTGGAACGCAAAGATTTAAGATTCATTTACTATAAACCATATAATCATTATAAATCTGCTGAATTTTCTTTGGAATTGGTACATTGATTTCTGCTAATTTTTCCTGTATATGCTTATAGTATCTAATACAATCTTGCTTTTTATTTTGCTTAATTAAAAACTCCAGTAGCAGGAACATATAATGCTCATTGAATTCATCCATTTCTAGCATCTTTTGCAAACAATTTAATTGTAAAAGTGGATTAATAGCTGCTGTTTTTTGGACAAAGGTTTCAAGTATATGCAAGACCATTTGTTTTAAATGGAATTGAATTGATATTGCCCAAGAGTATTCCTCCTCTGCTAAAAAATCGCCCTCATAGCAATTTAAGAGCTGCTGAATAGACTGTTCATCGTGCTTTTCCCGCTCAATCAGTTGAATAAGTTCATCATAGTCACTATCAATTTCAATATTTAGTTGGTAGTGATTATTCACTAATTGAATCGGGTCCTTACCGCCATTTTCCTTTAATAGTTTACGCAGTTGATAAATGGTTGTATGTAAATGATTAGCTGCTTTCTCAAAATCTAATGTTGACCATAGCTCTTCTATAAGAATAGCATTTAGCATCGGTTTTTTATGATGAAACCATAAATATAAGAACAGCTCACGAGCTTTTTTTGTACGCCACTTCACAATCTCCTTTTGTGCATTCAATAAATAAAAACTTCCAAATGTATGAGCATATAAGAGAGATGTATGTTTCTCTGGTGTTGTGTGTGGTTGCCGTAATTGCCACTTTTGCTGTGCTTTTGTTAAAGCTTTAATAAGTCGCTTTTCATGAACAGGCTTTAATAAATAATCTGTTGCCTCTATATCAAAAGCATCCACCGCAAACTGGGTATGGGCAGTGACAAATATAATTTGTAAAGATGGTTGCTTGACCAATAATTGCTTTGCCACCTGCAAACCATGTGTATCAATCATTTCAATATCTAAAAAAACTAAATTGATAGTTTCCTTTTCAAGTAAAGCAAGCGCATCTATGACATTTGTAAATGCTCCCTGAATAGAAATTTCAAATTCCGTTAATTGTTGTAATATAATACGTAGAACATCGATCGCTATTTTTTCATCATCAATGATTATTACTTTCATGCTCCATCACCCTCTGGCAATAATATTAGTATCGTTGTTCCTTTTCCTTCCTCACTATATAAACGAAGACTTGCATTTTTCATTAATTTGAATTTTTTTAATGGATTTGTAAAGCCAATACGAGAGCCCTCACCGTTCAAAAGCTGTTGTAGCTTTTCATCCGGTATTCCTACACCATTATCATAAATTTTAATGCGAACAAACTGCCCCTCTCGCTGAACACTTACCTCAATTGCTCCACCCTCCATTTTTTTAGAAATACCATGCACAACGGCATTTTCCACTAATGGCTGGATAGATAGGGCTGGAATCATTAGCTGGATGGATTCATCAATATCATATTTAACAGTTAAACGATCTACAAAGCGCATCTTTTCAATATAGAGATAAGCCTTTACAAGCTCGATCTCTTCCTCTATTGATACCATACTGTTTCGATAATGCACATTAAGCTTTGCACGGAAATAAGTGGCTAAACAATAAAGCGCCTCTCTTGTGTCATCTATATTCGTATAGCTCAAGCCAATAATCGTATTTAGTGTGTTATAAAAAAAATGCGGTGTTACTTGTGCATATAAATAATTCATTTCTACCTCAATCGCATCAATTGATGATTGCCGAACAGCCAATAAGGATTCAATACGAATTAGTAATTCATCCATTGCTACAGGCTTTTGTAAATAATCATTAGCACCAACCTGCAATGTTAACACTAAATCAGAATGCTTCATAATAGCCGTTAATACAATAATAGGAAGCTCTAACATATCATACTGTTTACGTACCTGCTTACATAACTCATAGCCAGACATACCGTCCATCATTAAATCAATAAGCATACAATCCACTTCATTTGTTTTTAGATAAGCAACTGCATCAAAGTCATTATCTACAGCTATCACTGTATAACCTTTTAAAGCTAACACATCCGCCAATACTTTAATATTAATATGGTCATCATCGACAACAAGAATCTTTTTATCATTGCCTTTATAAAACAATGGTAAATCAAGTTGCAACACTTCATTTTCCAACTGCACAGCTGTCGTTACGAAATTCTGATCACTATTTACTAGCTCCTCTGTAGCTAACGGCATTGTAAATGTAAATGTTGTGCCTTCTCCTAGCAAGCTTGTCACATAAATAGCACCATCTAATTTTTCTACAATATTTTTAGCAATACTCAAGCCTAAACCAAGTCCCTCTTTTTGACCATGTTTCTTTACCCGATAGAAAGCAGTAAAAATATGCTCTATATCTTGAGCTGGAATACCCGCACCTGTATCATTCACTTGAATGACCATGTGTGATTGCTGAACATGTGCTGTAACAGTAATTTCACCCACTTGTGTATGTTGTAGAGCATTATGTAATAAATTATAAAGCACCTGCTTAAAGCGCAATTCATCTGTTAGCATATGTGGCAATGCCCTATCAATTTCTGCTATTAACCGCACATAACTGTTTTTAGGCATAATATTTTGGATTTCTGCTACTACTTCATTAATAATCGTTATTGGAACAGCGCGTGGTGCAACCCATATTTCTCCTGTCATATGAGTAGAGGAAAATAGTAAATCCTCCACTAAATGCCCTAAACGCTGTGTAATATTATGAATTAAAATGACCTGCTCTTGTTGGACACGCTTTAATGGTCCCTGTGCCCCCTCCATTAATGATTTGGACAAATTAACAATGCCATTTAATGGCGTACGTAATTCATGGGAGGTTTTCAGTAAAAACTCATCCTTCATTTGATTGTGTAGCATTAATTCTTCTGATAAAGCTTGTATTTTCATAAAAGCGTTATTTGTACGATAGTTTAATAATGAAGCAAAGCCGAGTAATATCATGACAAACAAGGCAATTTCACTATAATCAATCGGTATGCTTACTAAAAAATTCAGGATAAGCAAAATAGCATAACAACAAACAGCCGTAAAAACAATTAAAACATACCTCGCTCCCTCCAGCCGCTTCATCATCACCCGAATAAGCATCCATATATTGTATACAATCGCTGGCGCCGTAACAGTAATATAGAGTAAACGCCTATAAACAACCTCTGCCTTTGAAGCCGCTCTCTCATTACCAGTAAGCGGATTATAAATACTATACATTACGAAAACAATGCTCATTAAAATAATGGCAGCGTAAAGAATTCTTTTTTTCGTTAGCTGTGGATACATATAATAAATAAATAATGTTAAACACATCAGAGCTAATGGTAAAATGCCTAGCTGCAAACGGAGCTGATTTGCTATATGTGTGATTGGCACTACTAGAAAAAACACTTTTTGATTAATAAACGACATATATAAACCTAGTAAAATTGTAAAAAGTCCAAAAAATAATTCTTCCTTACGCTTGCGGTTTTGTGCATAAGAAATAATATAAATAATGCCAATTACGATATAGCCCACACTCACTAAAACATCTGTGAACACTTTTATATGATAGTGGTATTGGACAGCCTCTGCTGTGCCAAATTCAATCGGATAGATAATGCCTGCCTTTGGTAGATGAAAATTAGCAACTTGTATAAGCACATCTATTTCTTGATGTTTGCTTTGTGTAACTACTGTATAGTTATCACTATTTTCAGATTGATAATGATTTGAAGCAGGGCTAGGATTGCCCTTTCCACCCACCTCTAAACCGTTGATAAAAATACGACTAGCATGACGAATTGTTCGAATATATAAACCATATTGCCCTTCTACTGGCACTGTCACCTTTAGATGATACGTCCCAATAGTCAGTCCCTCTTTATTAGGCTGTACATATTTTCCCCAATTTGCTGGCACTGGAATCGAAACGCGTTGTGCCTTATATGTAGCCAGCGACTCTTGCGGGGAAATTAAAATATTTGGATAGAAGGCCCACTCTCCATCTAGTTCGACCAATTGATTGTTTTGTAATTGCTCTGCCCCAATCGTTACAGCCCCATCCTCTACAATTTTAAAGTTTTGATCGAACAGATACTGCCAGTTACCAAAGAAAAACGTAATACTAAACAGCATGATAATACCAACAACTATGAAAATATTTTTCTTCATTATCATGCCTCCTTTTAAGCATACTATCATAAAACGTTTGAACAAAATCTGAACAAACAATATGGCTTCATGGATAGAGTTTCCATAAGAAAGCACATTAATTGTTGGATCATAATCTCAACAATTAATGTGCTATTCATTTTATACTATGGTTGGGCAGCAGCTTGAATGTCAAAGAAAGCCCAATGATCTGTTGGAATATCCTTAAAGATGGGTTCTGCTTGCTCAGTCGATATGGAACGATTAAAAATTCGGTTTAATACCTTTACTGCCTGAGCGCGCGTTAGCTTTTCCTCAGGCTTAAATTGTCCATTGTCAAAACCAAGCATAATTCCCATTTCACTTATGCGATCAATTTCCTGCTTCGCCCAATGCATAGAAGCTACATCACTATATTTTTTATCACTAGCCTTGCTATCGCAATAGGATGTAGTCGCAGGTTCTTTTAAGCATTGTTGATCAATCCAGCGCACAGCAATTACTGCCATCTGAGCTCTAGTCATTCCATCATTTGGTCCAAATAACTGGTTATCATACCCTTGCATCATCCCTTTTGTTCGGATATATTCAATATCATTTTTAGCCCATGAATTGGCTATATCTGTATAAAATAGCTGGGATGCTGCTGGTATATGATTATCGCTTAAATTTCTTGCCAGCATTGCTGCCATTTGTGCACGTGTAACCTTGGCATTTGGACGGAACGTACCATCGTCATAGCCTTGAATATATGGCGCGGGCTTTTTCTCTAGCTCTATTGGTTCCTGTTCTAGTTCATCTTGCTGCTTTTTATATACTAACAAAAAAGTAGAGAAATGCTGTACATCAAAGACAATACCTGCTTGTTCCCTATTAAATTCCGCTAAGTGTCCATGTAGAAATTCAGATGTATCATTACTATGCTCTACATACACTAGTATATGTTCCTGCTGTATGGATGGCAGATTTATAGGTAATGGCAGTAATAATGTAACATTACGATTTTGTAGATTTGTCGTAATTGTTATTGGTTGACCGATAAGCGCTAACTGTGAATCATTTCCTTGTTGCGCGCGTTCCTCAATAGCATTTTGTAATAGCGTATCCTTTACAGGGGTAATATAAAAATAGATAGCTTCATTAAAATCTGCTATTGAAGTAAACGGAATATCAATTTTAACCGTTCCCATCGTTATACCAAAGTTTAGTTTACCTTCAGCCAATCGTTCAACCGCTTCCTTCGCAAGAATCACTCTTGTTTCATTAGCTGATGGTTCTAAGTCTGGAATCACAATAGTAAATCTTTTATCCTCTCTGTTCATGAACTGTTGTAGCAGTTCCTCTAGATTGTTGGCAGTAACATTGATTGTATCTATCAAACTACCATTGTTATCTTCACGCGTTATGATAGCTCGTGCTAATATTTTATCTGGATTGTTTGGGTCTACGATACTCACATAAGATGGATCATTTGGTGTCATCGGGTCTGGGCTTGGAGGCGAGGTGGATGATCCACCATTATTATTTGGTACACTATTTTTCGACCATAAAGCAAACAATACTACATGCGCTTTCCCCATTTGCATTGTTTGCCCAGCTTTATACGTAGTCCCTTTACCATCCGCCTGCGTATTCCACCCTACAAAAGTATACCCTGCCTTCATCAGATTCCCTGTATTCCCTAAAACAGTAATCGTTGCTTGCGATTGATACTGTTTCGAATCAATGGGAACTGTGCCTCCCTCAGCTCCATTACCTATATACGTAATCGTGTATGTCGCCTGTGCCTTTGTCGTAAAATTCCATATCGTACGATCTACAATACCTTCATAGGCATTACCTGCTAGGTCTATAAATGCACCTGCATCAATTTCAACGCTATACATTGTCTGATGGGCAAAATCCATTGTAGGATTAATTGTTACAATATTAGCTGCTACTGAAACATTTGCCTGTGTAGCCTCAATTGTTTCAATTATTTGACTGTCTGAAGCATTGCGAATCACAATATTTTTGCCTGCTACAGGTACAACGCTCTTATCAAATGTTAATACTATATATACGGTGAAAGAAAATTAGAGTTTCAAGCACAGCCTATTCACCGTATTTTCAGGTGTTTGATTAATCATTTGGATAAAGCCTTGGACA
>NZ_JBIWBA010000044.1:0-11773 GCF_044760715.1 Lysinibacillus sp. NPDC098008 | reverse complement strand
TTTTGGCTATCGAAATGAAAACCGTTTATTTCTTCGTTTACGTTTAGAAATAGGTCACTGATTTTGTCACCCACGGCTTTTGGTGAAGAACCATAGTTTTGTGAATATATGATATTTCAGGATGATGGACAATCTGGTACAACCGACTATGAACGAATAGATTTTCAACGGATGATACGAGATATTGAAACAGGCAAAGTGGACTGTATTATTTGTAAGACGCTTGCGAGAGCTTTTCGGAATTATTCTGACCAAGGCTATTTTTTAGAAAGAATATTCCCTCTCTACAATGTGCACTTTATTAGCATAGGCGACCCAGCTATTGACACCTATATAAATCCAGAGGTCATACAGGGATTAGAAGTGCCAATGACAGGACTATTGAATGACCGTTATGCTGCTCGTATATCAAACGATGTTCGTCGTACTCTTAATACAAAACGACGAAATGGTGAATTTATCGGCTCATTCGCTCCTTACGGCTATAAAAAGAACCCTGAAAATAAAAATCATCTTATTATTGATGAAGAAGCCGCACAAGTTGTCCACAACATTTACCATTGGTTTGTCTATGATGGCATGAGTAAAGCAGGGCTTGTGAAACATTTAAACGAATTAGGTGTTCCAATACCATCTCAGTATAAACGACAAAAAGGGTTTAATCACCGTACACCCAATGATACTAAGAATGATGGCATGTGGGCTTTAGGGACAATCCATCGTATCTTAACCAATGAAATGTATATTGGTACAATGGTACAGGGTCAACAGCGAGTGGTTAGCTATAAAATTCATGATAAAATTACACCACCAGAAGAAGAATGGTTTGTGGTGGAAAACACACATGAACCAATTATTAAAAAATCTTTATTTAAAAAAGCCCAAAGTTTACAAAAACGTGATACCCGTACCACACCAGATGAAAAAAACGTCCATCTTTTCTCTGGCTTCCTTCATTGTCCAGACTGCGGAATGGGCATGACAAGGAAAATAAAGCGACACCAAAGAAAAACAGGATTGAAAGAATATGCTTATTATGTTTGTTCTACCTATGCGATTAAACATAAAGGAAAATGCACACTTCATAGCATGAATGTAGAGGACATCACAGAAGTTGTATTACGAGCGATACAAACACAAATAGTGCTTGTGGATGATATGACCATCATCGTTCAAGAAATTAATAAACAGCCTATTGTTCGGACAAAATCAAAACAATTAGAACAGCTATACAAGGTAAAACAACAAGAGCTAGAAAAAATAACAGCCGTCACAGATAATCTATATATGGATTGGAAAACTGGAGATATTACAAAAGCTGAATATTCATGGATGAAAGCTAAATTTGAGCAGAAAATGAATGAAGTGACACAGGTGATTGCCAACCTCGAAACAGAAATGGCGACTGTTCAAAAAGGCATTGGTGTGAACCATTCCTATCTCCAAACATTTTTAAAGCATAAAAATATTCAAGCACTTGACCGAGGTTTATTAGTTGAGCTGATTGATACGATTTATATTCATGAGAACAAAGAAATGACGATTCAATTTAATTTTGCAGACCAGCATCAGCATATGTTGGAATTTATTCAACAAAACAAGAAGCCATTCATGACAATGAAAAACCAAGTGATGTGATTCGCTGACTTGGTTCTTTCCCCTTAAATTCTTCTATATATGCTCCATTATGACCTAAAAATTTAATAATCTTTGGACCTTCTATTGTAAATGTCATATTTTTTAAAACGGTTTTATGTTTATAAGATTTCACAATATTTTTTACTTCAATTTTCACGTATTATCCCCCCTGTAGCATTTTTTGTAATTCTTCATCGGAAATACCTAATCGCCGAGCCTCCTTTTTTAATAGCTCAATATGCTGTTGCAAGAAATTTTCTTTGCGCTTAGCAATTAAAATATTTTTTGCATCTGGATGTACAAACATACCAACACCTCTTTTTTTATAAATAAGACCTTTATCCACTAACTCATTCACACCTTTCCCAGCAGTAGCAGGGTTAATCTGGTATTCCTTAGCAAATTCATTTGTGGAGGGAAGGCGATCCTCAGGCTGTAACTGTCCATCTAAAATAGCATTCTCAACCCTTTCACGAATTTGTTGGAAAATAGGCTTCTCATTATTAAAAGAATGAATCGCAATGCACCTCACTGTTCATTGGTTAATTGCATGTGTAACTAACCATATAACGTTAAGCTTTTTTGTCAATCAAATATTTAACGAAGCAGCTATATGTAGGTGATGTTTCTTTACGATAAAAAATGGTTATAGAATCTTAAAGAGTAGCACGGATAGAAACTTTTCCCATCGCAAAATATTATCAACAATATTACATGAGAGGATAGTAGCTCCATGTTTGCATATATGCGATAAAAGTGCTGTGCATATACTGACAGTAAAGGGGGGAGGTGAGCTTTTATGAGAATTAACTGGAAGGTTCGTCTTCAACATATACCATTTTTACTGGGGCTATTTTCACTATTACTGTTACTAGCACAGCAGGTAGCGGCTATTTTTGGCTTTGAATTAACAAATGCAATGGGTGACCAAATTTCCTCTATTTTCAATACAATTTTATCCATTCTTGTGCTACTAGGCGTAGTTGTAGACCCAACAACAAAAGGCACAAGTGATAGTGAACGAGCTTTAATGTATCGAAGACCAAGATAAAATAAACTAAAAGTGTAATTTTACAATTTTGATATATATGTTATAATGTTAAAAAATTGATAGAGTAGGGAGGGTGATTGCATGTCCCTTGAATTGGAGCGAAGAATTGCTAAGCTTGAAGAGGAGATGGCGGATTTACGCCAGGAATTACAGCACTTAAAACATACGCAAGGCTCTGAGAAAATAAACACGCTTAATGCCAGACAATCAATGATTGAGCAGGCAAGACCAGTAGTACCAAAACCAACACCACCAAAGCCACTAAGAGAACCAATCAATAAACCAGCACTTACACCAAAGCCAAAGTCAGCGAAAGTGCCAGAAAAAGAGGTGCAACCACAGCCAACGATGGAGGAACGTGTTATGTGGGCACTTCCAAAGGTCTTTATGGTTATTTTAGTAATGGGGGTGCTTTGGGGATTAAAGCTTGTTAGTGATTATGGTTATTTATCGAATGGCGTAAAAATCATCCTCGCCTATGCATTATCGGTAGGGCTAGCAGCAATAGCCTATGGGCTGGAGCGTAAAAAAGCAGGCTCATCTGCCATTACGATTTCATTATATGGTGGGGCATTTATTGTTGGTATTTTAACAACAGCAGCTAGCGCTATTTTATATAACATGATCGCTTTAACACCAGCTCTTGGTATTACGTTTGTTTATATTGGCTATGGAATTGCTATTAGTTATTTTAAGAAAAACGAAGCACTTACTATATTTGTTGCATTTACATCTTTATTATTACCATATTTACTAGAATATATGGACTTTAATGCTGTTATTATTTCAACCTTTGTTATCGTGCTATTTGCGATGCTGCAAATAGTCATTTATCAGCATAAGCAAAAGCTGGCACTTTATGTTGCAACATTTTTCTCTGTTGTTGCTGTAAGTGTTGTTGCATTTATGAACTACGAGCAACGACTTGTATTTGCACTAGGTCTACTTGCTATTTTGGCAATCTTTTATGCAAGCTGGTGTCTTTTATATAATGCACAATCTAAATGGAAGCCACTCCATATTGGCTGTTATTTTACATTGAGTACATTTAGTTTGTTATTAATGAATTTGATAATCCCTTCTCTTAATGTAGGGGAATGGTTATTATTTATCTTTATAGGCTTATTAGCTGCTGTGGCTGCATACAGTTACCGACAAAAGTGGCAGGAAGTATTTGATAGTGCGATTACGCTTGCATTTGTTATTTTATGTAATGCACTCTTAATTATGAATATACCAAATAATGTAGAAGACTTACTTTACCCACTTATTACCTTTGCAGGTGTCATGATGAGCTTACGCTTACGGGCAAGTATGATGAAGGTTGTAAGTTCGGGTAGTTTTATGATAACGTTGGTGCTTAACTTTATCTTCCATGAACCAATGCCGTTCTTTAGCATTGATCATTTAAGCCTAGTAATGCCAATTGTATATCTTGCTGTGATTTATGTATATGCAAGACGTCCAAAAGAGGTATTATCGCCATTTGAAAAGGTTATGAAAGATTTATATGTCATTGATATTTTAGCTGTTATCACAGTAGGCTACTTCTTAGCCTATATTAGCAAGCTAGATACAGCTTATATTGTTAGCATGGATAATGTTCCATATATGATGTGTATCGCATTAGCAGTGTTATTTACAGTGTCACTATTTGTACAGGAGCACTATAAAGGGCGTGCCTTAACACCAGTGCTTGGCGCATTTTTCTTATTATTTGCGATTATGGTCGGCACAAGGCCAGCAATGATGGAAAGCTTAAATCTTGGAACAAGAATCATTTACCTTGCCGTAATTGTAGCAATTATTGTGGACATTATTGTCAAAGGCTATATTTATCGCTTATACGAAAAGCATATCGAGAAATATGTAGATGCCATTGTCACATCAGGCATTATACTAACGATGATATCCGTTTTAGGATTTGTACAACAATTTACGTACAATAATATGCTGGATTGGAAAGTAAGCATTGCCTTTACAACACTGACATTATTCCTAACAGCTAGCATTGCTCTTTGGCTTAGCTCAACCCATCAGTTCAAAGCATTACGTACAACAGGCTTTCTTATTTTAGTCGTAGCATTTATCAAACTAATCTTCTTCGACCTATCCGCCCTTGATTTATTAATTAGAGCCATCCTATTTATCACAATCGGTGGTATTGGGATGCTGTTATCAGGTAGGCTGCTGCGGAAGAAGGAATAAAGTAAGGGGATATGGTTATCAGTAGAAGGTAACCATACAAATAAAAAATGCCAAGGCGTTGATTTAACTAGCGCTTTGGCTTTTATGCTGCTAATGAAAGAAACCTTTTCAACAGCTTTCGGCTATTTTATATTTCTAGTATAATATCTTCTGTGATATTTATATCATCAGGCTGAGGCGGAGATGTATTTGGCGGATTACCATTACCTGTACCGCCACCACTACCAGTTCCGCTATTTCCTTTTGAAGCATTGCTTTCACTGAATGTAATAGAAGCACCACCATCCACAAGAATCGTATCTGCAACGATCGCTCCTTTAATATGTGCACCTGCCACTACCTTCACGTCAGCATTCGGTGCAATAATATGCTGTCCCTCTGAATTAAAGCCACCATTAAATGTAATATTATCTCCACCAGAGTAGACATTACCCTTTACACCAACACCGCTTGTAAATGTTAAATCTGCTTCTTTTGCATAAAGTGAGCCATTAATCTGTGTTTCACCTAAAATCGTTACCGGTTTAGTGCCACTATATAAAAAGTTGATTTGACTAACGTCGCCGCCATTATTAAAGGAGCCTTTAATATTGAGCGAGTCTTTGACGTAAATATTGAGCTTTCCTGTACCAATAATTTTAATATGCCCTTGTAAAATATTTAGGTCTTCAATATAGAGGTCTTTATCGGTATCACCCACATTGATAGTAATGGTATTATTTTGATCAACTTTAAATTCTTTAAAATGTGTATCACCAGTTAAATTAAGTGTGTAATTATTTGTTATATAATTAATTGCTTGGAAATTACCATTATTAATAACATTTGTTTTATTCCATGGATCCGCTGCTGCCTCTTGATTAGGAGGGTAACTTAATTGAGAGAGAGTATTCATTCGATCATCTGGAAAAGGTGCAAGTACGTTGCCAGATGGAAAATCCTTACTGTCCGTGACTTGATCTTTATATTTATTAAGACCATCATTATCGACATTAAATTTATCTGGAGAAGTACCTATAGTTCCATTTATAGAGGCTCCACCTTTTAGTGTAATCGTTCCACCAGCACTTGCCACATTGCCATTAATAGTACCTCCCGCATTCACAATAATATTGCCCTTTGTTTGTACCGTATATTCATTTGGAATAAAATGACCGTCACTAGTCGAGCCACCACCCGATCCTCCAGTAGTACCATCACTTGATCCCCCAGTAGTACCATCATTCGATCCTTCTGAAGTGACTTCTAATACTGCTGTTACATTTTGCTGTAAGGTTCTTTGTATAGATGTGCCTTCGAACTCACCAGTCGACTTAATTGTATATTGAAGGCTGGTTGCATTGTTTAAAGTAATGAATATATTTACTTTAGGTGTATGCCCAAATTGGTCATCAAATGTAGGTGTTTCAAAATTTTCAAATCTTGAGTCATCTAACGCTATTTCTATTCCTACATCTGCTGCTTGTATAGGGTATCCTAAGTTAACTAATTCGGTTTTTAAAAAAGCTTCAAGGTCTGGTGGATCAGGAATTAGCTTTTGCTCATAAAGCCGTTTTTGTTCGTCATATTTTTCTTTTGCTAAATCTTTAGCAGTCTTAAAGTGTTCACGCCCATAATTTAATCCAGCCTCTGCAATATAGTAAACAGACTGATCATCTCGTTCATGATCAGAGGTTTTTAAAGTATTACTTGAAACTTTTAAAATACTTAAACCTAATACCGATATTAAAATAATGGTAAAAAAAACAAGTAGAAAAGTATAGCCATTGTCATTTTTTAATACTACTATTTTATTGTTTTTCATAAAACTCCTCCCACATTTAATTTTTGATACTACGTGAAGTTAATTCTGCATTTATTTCTTTATCAGATGTATTTACAATTTTTATGGTTAGAACAACAGGAGTATCTTTTTTAGCCTCTAGTTTAAATTCTTTAATATTATTTGCAATAATCTCCCCATTTCGGGTAATTGTATTGTTAGAAAGGGTATATGTTTGTTGTCCGTCGCTAGTAGTAAATGTATCAGTAGCATCATCAAATTTCGTTGCTTTTCGAAAATCCTTGGTAATTAATTTAAGTACATAGGAAGTATCCTGTAAATTTTTGTTTTTTGTAGTTTGTTTTTGCTGTGTTGATGTGCTGGAGCTTAATATACTAAATAGAAGAACTGAGATAATGCTGATAATAACGACGAGGGCCAATGTTTCGACTAAGGTAAAGCCTTGCTGCTGTTTTTTTCGCATTTTTTTATCAGCCTCCTAATTTATATCTATTTTCTATTTTACTTTTGACACTTGTATCTTCTTTTACTTCTATAATAATAGGTGTTAAGCCTAAGTTGTCAGGGTCTTTTAATGTTACATAAATGTGTACGGCATCGACTTGTTTTACCCAAATATTCTCACTAGTAGATTCTTTATGATAATTTAACGGACCTTCTAAAACTGTTTCTATAGGGTTATTTCGATATTTATAAATACTTTCCATTTCCTTTTGGGCAAGATAGGTAGCATTTACAATATCATCGGAGGTTGCCGTTGTTTTACTCGATTGTAAAAACATGCTCATAAAACTTAAAAGTATAATAGAGATTAACAGAATAGAGGCAATAACTTCAATTAAGGTAAGACCATGCTCTTGCTGGACAAGGTTATTTTTTTTCATAAGTCCCTCCTAATATTTTTAAAAATAAAAATGGGTTTATTTCGATTTATTTATCTTATTACAATTAATTATAAATATTTCTTCCTATTCCAGTGCTCTACAAAGGTGACCACTCATTGGTGAAGAATAGATAAAAATAACTATTAAGGACATTATAACAAATTCCAAGTATGTATCGAGTGAAATTTAAGGTTGTGTATAGTTCTTTATAACTAATTAATGAATTATTTTCGAATTTTTATATGGGTTAGCTAATTAAAATCGGAATAAAGTTGCATTTTTGGTAGTGTCAAAATACTATAGTTGTAGTATTATTTGTATATACTCACAATGCGAAAAGTTCAATAAAAGGATGATGTGAATGAAAACTTACATAAAAATAATTAGCTCATTTTTAGCAATTGTTATAATCGTAGGAATTTTAATTCCATCATTTGTGTTAAATGATACAGTTTTTGCCAAAAATGATGTGAAAAGTTCGACAATTGGTGGTATAAAAATCGAGGCTGATAATCGTTCAGATTTAGTAACAATACTAGAACAAGCTGTTTTAGATTGGCAACAGGCTGAAATAACTATTAGCGGTGCTGATATATCGCAGGTCATTAATCCTAGTCACTTTACTTTTGATGTAGCTGCAGCAATTGCACAATATGAAAATTTAACAAAAAAGCCTTGGTATGCATTTTGGCAAAAGGAAAAGGTTGTACATATTCCGATTCCTGTAACAATTGATGCTGCTGCTATTCAGCAAATCGAGCAAGTAGGTGTTTGGGATATTGATAAAACACTTCAGCAATTAACAATGCAGGCGGGTTATTTAAAAGAGCATGAGGTTGAGGCGGCTATAAATGATGCAGTGATGCAAACAGGGGAAAGAATAGCCTTTCAGGTTGCAGATTTACCAAGTACGGAAAAAGGCATTGCAAAGGTTATTCCATTATTGAATGATGTGACACTTGTACCAAATCAGGCAACCTCCTTACTGACACTGTTAGGAGAGCAGGTGGGTGCTGTCAATGATGCTGGCTTAGATTTTATAGCGTCTACGCTCTATAGTGTACTTCTTCAAACAGACTATGAAATTTTAGAGCGACATTCTCAGCAAGAAAGTCCCTCTTATTTACAGCAAGGGATAGAGGCAGATATAAATGCTGCTTTAGCGAAAGACCTGCAATTTATGAATCGCTCTGAGCAGCTTGGTAAATTAAAAGCAACCATTGAGGGAAATCAATTAAAAATAGAAATTTTTGCAGCAGTCAAAGATAAGGATATTACGGTACGTGTTAGCAAGGACAAAATTGTAAAGCCACGTGTAATTTATCGTTATTCAGATGAATTACAAGCAGGGCAAGAACGTGTTGAACAAGAGGGCAAAGAGGGAGCGCGAGTTGAGGTCTATCGTTCGATTGTACAGGATGGTGCAACAGAGGATCAGTTTGTTAGTAGAGATTACTATGCGCCTCAAAACCGTATTGTGACACGTTCATCAAAGGAGCCTGTTACAGTAACAGCACCAACACAAAATGCTGGTACAAATGCCTCAGACCCTGATTTAGACATAGATTTAGATGGCAATGGCTTACCTGATGTAGAGTCTTCTACACCAGAGGAGTCTTCATCACAGGATGGCCCTGAAATTGTCTATGGCTATTATGATAAGGGTGGTAATTTCGTACAAACAGGTCCATAACGATTGGAGGTAATAGGATGGCAATGAAGCCAGGGCGCAAACGTTTAGGGGATTTACTTGTAGAAGCGGGCGTTATTACAGCTGAGCAGCTAGACTATGCACTAGCGACGAAAATGAAAGATGAGAAATTGGGCGATTTTCTTATTAAGGAAAACTTCTTAACGGAGCAGCAGTTAATTGAAGTATTGGAATTTCAGCTTGGGATTCCACATATTAGCTTAAATCAATTTTCCATTAGCCCTGAGTTATTGCAATTAATTCCAGCGGAGCTTGCTAAACGTACAAATATTATGCCGATTCGCAAGGAAAAAAATAAATTATTTATTGCGATGGAAGATCCTATGGATTATTTTGCCATTGAAGAAGTTCGTATGGCAACAGGCTGTCAAATTGAAACAAGTATTGCAGCCAAGGATGATTTATATCGCACCATTACGAAATATTATGATTTGCAGGAATCGATGGATGCTGCAATGTTGGATATAGCAGCTACAAGCACTGAAACACAAGAGGAAATGGAAAATGAGGATTCTCCAATTGTTCGGCTTGTGAACCAAATTATTGCAAATGGTGTTGCACAGCGCGCAAGTGATATTCATTTTGATCCACAGGAAACTGAGCTGCGTGTGCGTTATCGTGTAGATGGTGTGCTTCGTACTGAACGCTCATTGCCAAAGCATATGCAAAATGTGGTGCTGGCACGTATTAAAATTATGGGTAATCTCAATATTACCGAAAATCGAATTCCACAAGATGGACGTATTAAAACAACGGTTAATTTTAGACCTGTCGATATTCGTTTAGCTACATTGCCAACTGTTTATGGAGAAAAAGTAGTTATGCGAATTTTAGATTTAACAAATGCGGCTAATGATATTGATAAACTTGGCTTTAGTGACAAAAATGAGGCACTTTTTAGAAAAATGATTGCCCATCCTAACGGCATTATGCTAATTACGGGTCCAACAGGGTCAGGGAAATCCTCCACATTGTATGCAGCGCTTTCTCATCTAAATGAGGAGGGCGTGAATATTATTACAGTTGAGGACCCTGTGGAATACCAGTTAGATGGTATTAACCAGATTCAAGTAAAAGAAGAGGTTGGTTTAACCTTTGCAGTAGGCTTGCGTTCTATTTTACGGCAAGACCCCGATATAGTAATGGTAGGGGAAATTCGTGATCTTGAAACAGCACAGATTGCGATTCGTGCATCATTAACAGGTCATTTAGTATTAAGTACATTGCATACAAATAGTGCAGTAGAATCTATTTCAAGGTTACATGATATGGGGATTGAACCATTTTTATTATCCTCCTCACTTGTTGGGATTATGGCACAGCGTCTTGTGCGTAAAGTTTGCCGTGATTGTGCAGAGCTATATACATTTACATCACGTGAGCTTGAAATATTAGAGGAAAATGGTATTGAAGGTGTGACACATGGGAAAAAAGGGCGAGGCTGTCCTGCCTGTAACCATACGGGCTACCGAGGGCGTATGGCAATCCATGAAATTCTTCCTGTTGACCGACAAGTAAAGGATATGATTTTAAGTCGTGTAGGAGATATGGCTTTGCGTGATTATATGAAAGAGCAGGGCTATCACACATTATTAATAGATGGACTATTAAAGGTTGTGGATGGTCAAACAACAACAGCAGAAATTTTACGTGTTGCAAGTGTAGACTAGGGGTGATGGAAATGACAGCATATTCAATTGTTGAATTATTAACATATGCATTTGAGGAAAAAGCATCAGATTTGCATTTAACAAAAGGCATTCCGCCTGTCTATCGTATCCATGGGCAGCTACAGCAATATGGCACAGTGCCACTGGAAACAGAGGACTTAAAGGATATGGTCAAGGTGATTCTCCCTGTGCATAAGCAGCAGGAATTTGAAGAAAAGGGCGAAACAGATTTTAACTTTTCATTGCCTGGGAAATGTCGCTTTCGTGTCAATGCCTATCATCAGCGCAATGAAGTAACCATAGCAGCTCGTTTAATCGAAGCAAAAATTCCTTCTATTGAGGCATTAAACATGCCACAAGTGCTATATCGACTTGCAGAAAAGCCACAAGGACTTATTTTAGTAACAGGCCCTACTGGTTCTGGTAAATCTACAACACTTGCAGCAATGATTGATTATATCAATGAAACAAGGTCGAAACATATTATTACATTAGAAGACCCGATTGAGTATTTGCATACACATAAAAAGTCAATTGTTAATCAGCGTGAGATTGGCGTTGATACAATGAGCTTTGCCAATGGTTTACGTGCATCTTTACGACAAGACCCCGATATTATTTTAGTGGGGGAAATGCGTGATTATGAAACAATTTCAACAGCGATTACGGCTGCTGAAACAGGGCATTTAGTCATGGCAACGCTTCATACAAGTAGTGCACCAACAACTATTGACCGATGTTAAAACTTTATAAATTCTTAAAAAATGAATTGTAATTATAAGGTTAAATTCCCTGTTCAACGAGTCCCGCCTTGCCGAAGCTACTACG
>NZ_JBIWBA010000043.1:0-12304 GCF_044760715.1 Lysinibacillus sp. NPDC098008 | reverse complement strand
CCAAGGCTTTATCCAAATGATTAATCAAACACCTGAAAATACGGTGAATAGGCTGTGCTTGAAACTCTAATTTTCTTTCACCGTATATATATATAACTTAATGCTTTTCTTCTATTCATTCATCTTCATTCCAACATTCAACGTCCCCAATATTCGGTATGTTTTTCTTATAAAATACTGGATCTTTACCTTGCTTACGTTGAGTTACATAATCGTGAATAACTGGCTTGGCAATTTTCCAAAGCTGCAAAATCGCGATTAAATTTATGATTGCCATAATACCCATAAATAAATCCGCTAAATCCCATACAACCTGGACCTTTGCAACGGAACCAAACATAACAAAAAGAACGACAAATATACGAAATACAAATAGGCTATTTTTTGACTCTTTCATAAATCCAATATTTGATTCACCATAGTAGTAGTTACCAATAACTGTACTAAAGGCAAACATGAATACAATAACTGCTAATAGACTTCCTGCCCAATCACCTAAGTTACTGACTAACGAAGCTTGCGTTAAATTTACCGAAGTAGCATCAGATTGGACATATGCATCACCAAGCAACACGATGGCAGCCGTTGCTGTACAAACTAATAATGTATCAATAAACACACCTAACGCTTGAATTAAACCTTGCTTTACAGGATGTGAAACAGATGCTGTTGCTGCTGCATTCGGTGCAGAGCCCATCCCTGCTTCATTGGAAAACAAGCCACGTTTAACGCCGTTCATGATTGCTGCCCCTAACATTCCTGCAAAGGCTTCTTCCAATCCAAAGGCAGACTTAATAATTAACATAAAGATGCTTGGAAGCTCCGAAATATTTAGGATGACAATAATAAGCGCGATGATAATATATAAAATTGCCATAGCAGGAACAATGACTTGTGTAAAGTTAACAATTCGCTTTAATCCGCCAAAGACGATGATGCCCGTTAAAGCTGCCATTATTAAACCTATAATAATACGATTAGCGCCGAAGCTTTCTTCAAAGGCAATTGAAATCGTGTTTGCTTGTACTGCATTGAAAATAAAGCCATAAGTAATAGTAATAACAATGGCAAAAAGAATACCCATCCATCTTTTATTTAAACCTTTTTCCATATAATAAGCTGGACCACCACGGAACAATCCCGTGTTTTTGTCTTTCACTTTATACACTTGTGCTAGCGTACTTTCAATCAATGCAGAAGCACTACCAATTAGAGCAATCATCCACATCCAAAATATAGCGCCTGGACCACCAAGGGCAATTGCTGTTGCAACACCAGCAATATTACCAGTTCCTATTCGAGAGGCAGCAGATATTGTAAAAGCCTGAAAAGAGGATATACCCTTTTTACCTGACTTATCTTTTGGTGCTGCTTCTGTAATAAGTTTAAACATTTCTGGTATCAATCTAAATTGAATAAATTTCGTTTTTAGAGTAAAAAATAGACCTACTCCAACTAATAAGATAATTAATACATACGAATATAAAAGTGTATTAATCTCACCAAGTATATGACCAAACCAATCCATAGTTTCACTTCCTTTATTTCAAAGTATCTCCTAAAATAAAAAAATAAAGTCGCTCTGTAAACACTACTATGTGCTATACAATGACTCCACCTTTAAAAATAAGATATCTCTGATTTTTACCACTTTTTTCAATAAATACAACTACGCATAAATTAAAGTATTTTACTATTTCAACCATGCTGATTATAACATGCTAATTATTCTATTAGCATGTTTGTTAAAATTCTGACTTTTATTTCTATTAGAGTAGCTAGGAGGGATTTTCTTTTTATTGTTTAACCCCACTTCAAAACATCGGATAAAACCAACATGTTGAAGTGGGGATGAGGAACCTCCCACTGATTGAAGGTTCATTTTATCATTCTCGCCATTTTCTATATTCATTTCGTTAAACTTTTAACTATCTATCCCAAAATGCTTTTTATACTCGGATTATCAAAATTGGCCCATGTAATATTACTATCAATATATCGAACCATTCTGTATGCGACTGGCTTAAACCCACACTTAGGCCAGAATGTTGAAGAAGCAAGATTTGTGATGCGCCAATCTGTTATCATGCTATCGTATCCCTTTTCTTGCATCATTCTATACCCTTCATTCATAAGCTTTTTACCAACGCCTTTCCCCATTTGAGAATAGTGAGTACCTGCAACGCTTAACTCTATCGCATTATCAGGTGTCATAAAATTGGCGGAAACAGGGCAATATTCCTGGAATCCTAATCCCCTCTTATCTTTTATTGCAATAATACATGTTTCATCACTTTCCTCTATTACATTGCTATATGCAGCTTTTATATTTGATACCATTTCAGGTAACGCAGGCTCAAATGTAGGGGCAGCAGTATGATATGATTGAATGATGCTAGACATTTCTCCTATCATTTCGCTATCCATTTTATTAGCTCTTCTAACCTCTGCATCAGATACATTGTTAAAAGGCTGATAATCCTTCATGTCCATTATCGCGTGTACTTGCTGAATAAAAAAGCTTAAGCATTGATAGGCATCATAGTACACTTGATTACCAAGAGGTACAACTGTGTAATGCATAAAGCAGCCTTGCTCAAGCCATAGCTTTGAAGCTTTGGCATATAAATTTCTTATAAGCTCAGAGGATTGATCCATTCGAATGGCTGTTCCCTCGTAGGGCACCCATATATGCCTGCCTCTGAGGGTGTCAATCTTGACCTCTCCGATTATATAACCTACTAGTTCATTATTTGTAAAAGCTCCTATTCCACTGACTTTATGATTAACAAACAATTTTTCAAGTATATCCGTTGCATATTTAACATCTAGACAACTATTTTTTAGAAATGGAAACACCTCTCCCTCAAACGTTTGCCTATGTATTAATAAATCAGCCATTGCGGGTATATCCTCAGGACAAATTGATTTGAAGCCATATATATTCATTGTTATTCCCCCTTTTCAGCAATAAAACCTTTATAAAATCGTCCTCAAAAAATTATTAGGAATTATAAAACCACCATCTCAATGCAAAATCCCCTTTGCTCTTGCCTCTTTCAGCCATTGAGGGAATTCCGTTAGCAGTCGATTATATAACTCCTCATCTGATATTTTATCGAAATCATCTAAAGCGAAAAAATCAGCATTATCAATAAATCTTCCTGGTAAATCATCTAATTTTTGTAGAACACCATAATTTGCATTTCCCAGACCAATAAATTGCCAAAATATATTTTGTTTAGATGCATCAGTTAAAATTTTAGCAATCTCCTTATCTTTATAAATTCCACCATCACTGAAAAAGATAATATATGCTGGTATATCCTTTCTAGGCTCTTTTTTTACATAGTGATGGATAATATCCTTCATGACAGGTGGCTCATTATTTCCTACACCTAGACCACCAAACATTTTAGGTATAGGATATGTTTGTTGAATATAATCCTCAAAATCTCTTTCTGTTACACTTCTTGCCTTCATAAATTTAGAACCAAAGAACCAAACATCTAATTCGCCATTATCATCCATACAGGCAGCAACAGCTAATACTCGTTCAAAGGCACGTTGAATGGTGCCTTTTTGATATAGTTGTGTCATAGAGCCTGATGCATCAAAAACAACTGCTACACGCGACTTTTCAAATGCAATATTTTTCTTTTCCAATGAAATTGAAACTTTCTTTTTCAGTAAATCAATTTTTGTTAAATTAACTTCTTGAATAGGCTCTTCAAGGGAAGCGGACGGGGTTTCAGGCTCTTCAACCTCTACCCCATACGATTCAGCTAAAGGCTTTAGCCCACCATTAAACCCTCTGCCAATCGCTCGGAACTTAAATTTCGCTTGGTGTCGATATACTTCTGCTAAAACCAATGCCCTTTCTTCAGTAGCATCATCAATTTGATAACAAACCTCTCCCTGTGCACTTTTTACAGTAATCCTTAACCCTTGAACAGTATTAAATGTAGCATTTCCTTCTAATGTTGCTGTAAAAAAGCAATGCTGAATAGTTGGTGAAAGCTGCTCTAGCTGAATCGTAAAAACTACCTTATTCATTTCATTCATTGTTAACCAAACACTTCGCTCTGGCTCTGTTTCTTGATTATAAAATACCATATAATCATCTGATGGAACCTTACCATTAGCGCCTACTAAAAAAGTGCTTACATCTAATACAGATGTAGAATTCCATTGCACTTCCACTATAATCATGCCGCTCTCTGCAAGAACCGTATTGCCACCCTTTTGTAGGGACATACTATTAGCCATATCAAAACCCCTTTATATACTGATATTTAAGAAAATTATAACATTTGCTATAGCAAAAAATAGCCATCTATCAAAGTTTTAGATAGATGACTACTTATTACATTTTGAGAAATACCTTAACATTAACCCCAAACTTCCTTCAATGTACTTCTAAATAATTGATCTAATATTGCTGTAGGGTTCTTTTTTTCAGTTTTCAGTGAGTGAATATATGTGTAAATTTGCTCCATTTCTAATTCTAAAAAGTCATTAACTATTTGAATACGTGGTTCAATATCTAGTTCATCACCTTGTAGCTTGCGCTTTAATAGTTGGTCGATTTCTACGTTTAATTCATCTGTTAAAGCTGCTTCTTTTATTAATGTATGAAAGCTAATCGGTGGAACTGCATTATACTGTCTTATCCATTTGCAAGCTAATATTGGGCGTAGTACATAAAAATACTTTTTGATTTTTACTTCTGATCCTTGTAGATATTCACGATAATTATTTTTTGCCATATTTAAATAATGATGAAGCATTGCATTTGGAGAAAATACCTCCGTTTCTAGCGCACGAAGATTGTCAATAAATGCGTATTTTTCATAATAAATAATGTCGCTTCTTAGCCATTCTAAAAGCGGCGGATTATTTTTTCTAAAAAGACGTAATGCCTTTGTAATCTCCCAACCACTTATATCTAATAAATCATTGATTGGCTCCTCAATAACATCTCGCTTGCTGCCAATTCCTTGAGGATCAATTGCAAGATACCATTCTGGCTGATGAATATAAATAAAACGAACATCATAATCACTATCCTTGGAAGGAAAGCCCCATGCTCGACTACCTGATTCAACAGCATACAAAATTTTTACTTTATATTTTTCTTCTATTTCTAGCAGCCTCTTTTGAATTATAGCTTTCATTTTACATTTCCCCCCTATACCTTACTTTTAAATCCTGCTATTAATATCTCTAATCCAAATTGAAACTCTTTATCCATATCCATGCTAGAAACATCAAATGGGAAACCTTTTATAGGAGCTGATGTACTTTCTTTAACCCTATACTCTTCAATAACAAATGAAGTTACATAGTTATTTAATATCCATGATGCCGAAAAGATACCCTCTATTTCATGCCTAATTGTTCAAATAAGTCATATATTTTTTGGATAAGCTTTAAACGGAATGGCGTTATGGGTGGTGTTTCAATAAGTACATAAGCCGAATCTCGTACTTGAAGTAATATTTTTCTATATTGACTCGTCAGCTCTATCATTTGCGTTTCCCATGAATCCTGATCATTTGGATAAATAACCTTTTTTACATACTTCATCTGCTATCAATTCAAGCAATTCCTGTTTATTTTTTATATGCCAATATAAGGAGGCGCCTTTTATATTTAATCTATCAGCTACATTTCAAATGGATAGTTTTTTAATACCCTTTTCCTGAAGAAGCTCCATAGCACAACGAATAATAGACGCTTTATCTATTTTCAATTGTTCATTACCATTCTTATTCTCCAAAGACCCCCCTTTATTTGACAAATATATCATTTTTATATTAATCTAACAACGCCGTAATCTAACACCGTTAGTTTCATAAAAGAAAGATGAGATAGATGTCTTTATCTATTGGTATTGTTGTAAGTATTACAATTATTTGTATTACTTCATTTATAGCAACCGCCACTGTTAAAGGAATGTCTTATATATGAATTGCATAGCATGTAATTTTTTAATATAACCTAGGAGAAATATTTTATTAAAATTTCAAGCATTTCTTTAATTTTACGGGGTTTACAAGCCATTTTCAGTATACCTCACTACACGCCCATATAAATTGAGTTGGCTGGGTAACATCTGCTCTATTTGGCATTGTTTACACGATTTATAGATCACCTAAATATGGAAAGGTAATAAAAATACATTTCTGGCTGCATATAATTGGTGTACCACTATTAGTATTAGGCATGGAGGCAATTGGCGGCCTATTATCTGGATTAGGAGGAGCATCCGTTATTGCTGGAGCTATGTTATTTTTCTTTTACTGCTTTAAAGCATGTAAAGCAGGCGAGGAATAAAGAAAAATTTTTAATACTTTTCAATAATAAAGGCAGG
Source organism: Lysinibacillus sp. NPDC098008 (assembly GCF_044760715.1). Classification (NCBI taxonomy): domain Bacteria; kingdom Bacillati; phylum Bacillota; class Bacilli; order Caryophanales; family Bacillaceae; genus Lysinibacillus; species Lysinibacillus sp. NPDC098008. The sequence goes on along the minus strand of NZ_JBIWBA010000043.1, from coordinate 5,928 downwards.
AGCATTATTTTTAACAGCTCCTGCCTTTTTATATTAGCTGTTCGCTGTCAGGTAAATTATGTTTCAACAACCTACCATGTTCACAATTTAGACATATATTATATATAGACATAATATAAATACATTGATATTATATAGACATAAATAATTGATTGGAGGAATTTAATGATGAGCCGAATTAAAAGAAACATGCATCAGAGCTTTGAAGATTATCAAAGATTTATTGTAAATCACCCAATCTATAGTGGAATCCCATATAATTTGGATAAAAATGGACATCCAGTTTGGCTAGCGCCAGCTAAAAGTGATATTGGTTCAGGAAGAATTGCCTGGTTAGATGCTAAGCGTTCGGAATTGAACATTGCACCAGAGGATGGATGGAGAGCAAAGACAGCACTAGCTATACATCCAATGAAAGAAAAACCATGTCAAGTTTGCGGAACAGTATTGTCATTAGAGTATGTGTATCCAAATAACGGGTTTATCAAAAAAATGGAGAAAAAAGGTTACGAAATGAACTACCTTGAGGACATCCGAGTTAGGATGAAGGTAGAAAAGGAAAATGCCAATATTGAATTTTTTGAAGCCTTATCAAAAGTGCTAGGCAACCAACTGAATATAAATGATGATTTACCAACTCTCATTAATACTGTAATGGCTATCGGCTCATCAAAAAAATTCCTTGGTCCTGGGGCAATGTCTAATTTCCCAGATCGTCTTGATGGCTTCCACTCATACAATCGTTGTTGTCGTGGAACTCAAGATAAAGGTCGCGCTAAATCTAATTTAAATAGATATGGACAGGACCGCCGTGCCTATGAAAACTGGTCTGATGGAAATTGGAAGGCTGCCGACCGATTAATGCGTGAATTCAACAAGCATCATGTAAGTGCTGACCATATTGGACCTATATCTTTAGGCTTTAGACATGATCCTCACTTCCAGCCTATGACCGTTTCTGAACAAGCTACAAAGAATAATCGTATGACTTATGCAGATGTACAAAAATTAATGGAGTATGAGAAAAAACATGGTCCTGTTATTAGCTGGCATTCTAAATATGCTTGGAACCAGCTAAAAAACACAATCACAAACGATGAAGATGCAAAAGAAGCTAGTATGCTATTACGTAAGAATATGCATTTTATCTTAACAATACTAGCAAATATTTATGAAAGCTGTGAGAGTGGAGCAGAGTTTTTGTACAATAAAATTTTAGTAAATCAAATTATGTATGCATATGCAGATTACGAATTTGAAGGTTTTGATCCTGAAACTGGAGAATACAAAAAAATGAATATTATTCAAAAAGGACGAAAGGAATACGACAATAATGCTAAACGCTATGTCCGTAAAGCCTTTGAAGCACTAGAAAACTACTCATCCAAAGAAAATCGCTGGTATCACAATTTCCTACCTCATTATAAAAATGAACTCTTATCAATCCATGCCCTTATCGAAGCTCATGAATTTGAACAAGCATTTACTGAATTACAAACTCTCTTCGAAACCCACGCAAAATATTTTTGTAACTTAACAAAATAACAGACAGGAGCCCAACTAATCTGTCTATTATCAAAGCTATTTAGTGGATAAAAAAAACGAACTACTACGAAGCGCTATCTAAAGCTCAACGTACTAGTTCGTTTTTGTTAATGAATATTTTTTTGCCTTATTTTAATGGGATCAACTATTTGTAGTTCTTATCTTTTTTAGTTAAATATAAAACTTACTTATTTATGGTGTGGTTCACCGTATCAATCTAAAGGCAATGGAAGTATTTTATGGCTTAGGCATATGCAGAAAAGGAAAGATACAAACAAGCACAGGAAAATGTGTAAGCCATAATACATTTCGTAAGTGTGTAATGCAAAATAAAAGTGCAGAGTATTGCAATACACTTGGCGTTGTAACTTTACATGGAGTGGCGGGCATGATAGCCTCGTTTAGGCAAAAGCCAGCCCTTGATATAGCTGGCTCCGAGGCTTTTTAATCATGCTCGCAGAGGCTCCGTGTCAAGTTGCAACACTCTGCATTTGCAATTGCACTACTGTGTATTTTTTCATTGCAAAACACAGTAAGGGAGTCCAAACATAAAATAAATAGCATTGGTTTTATTTAAGACGTTCTCCTTTGGATCACAAAAATTGAATTAGCAACACAAATAGGGTACAGAATCATGGTTCTCGTACCCTATTTTTTATTGATTTATCAAGTTTTTTAGAGAATTATCATAGTCAATCGCATACCGAATCATTTGAACAACATAGCAAAACCATTAGAGTTCATCATACCAAAGAAAGCCTTTTTCACACTATAATTAAATAATTGAGATTCTAAAAGGAACACCTAAACCATTTAACCAAATCCTCTTTTATCTTTTTTATTGTTGTATTTGCTTTTTTAACGAAATGATTCGCTCTTTGGGAAGATTTGTTTTTTCTGCTATATAATCAATTTCCTTATGCTCTTTAAGAAGTTCAATTGCTTTAAATATATTATCCAACGCTTCTGCTTGGCTTCTTTTCATAATTTCTTCGTATAATGGTGTCATTTTAATCACCTCTAACATTTTATTGGTTTCGTCTTCCGATAAAAATTTATGCGAAACGGTTATAATAAATGAAAGAGCCTTCGTTGGTATATCTTTATTTGGAATTTTACTTGCGATTTGAGCAAAATCCAAAACTCTTTCCGAACATTTTACTTATGTCTTCGTTGGAGGCAATAAAAATAATTTCCTCATATCAGCATTTGATAAAGATTCTCCATTTTCTTCCTTCATCCATAAATCTTTAACCAATGCATCTACATCTTGATTACTTAGAAATATAAACTCTGGTTTTCGAGCAACACACAGCACTTCACATGCGTAGACTGCTATCTGTAAGTAGCTAATTTTAAATTGATGGTAGTGGAATTTACCCATTTTTCTTTTCATCGTAGGCAACTAATAGACTTTTTACTGATTCGAATGTTGATTCAAAATTCAGTAATAGAGGATTAAGCTCCGATTCAAAAGCAAAGTAATCTCTTAATGCCTTATTAATTATGATACTACGTTCCTTTCGATTATAATGTTTGAGCTTATTATAATTTTCCTCATCTATGTAAACATTTTCAGTGGTTTCGTTGGAATAGATAAAGATTTTATTTAGCACATTTATAACATCCATTAGTCGCTTTAAACTACAATCTAATTCTTGTATTTCCTTTGTACCTCTAAGTTGTTTTGCCATTTGTTCTAATAATTCTATATTATCACTACTCATTTTTCCCCTCCATGAATTTTAACCTCCATAGTATAAGGGAAAAAATATCGTTTGTCAAAATATTCCATATAGTCAAAAAGATAACTCATGTTCTTTTTAGTCAACATGAGTTATTTTAACAAAACTTATTCCAATCGGGACTGTTCAACTAACTTACCTATTTCAATTCCCAATGCATTTGAAAGCTTAAATATTACTTCAATACTGGCATTTTTACGTTTACCCTTTTCTAACCTCATAATAAAAGAAGCACTTACACTTGATTTTTCTGCCAACTGATTAAAGCTCAATGACTGCTCTTCTCTTTTCCGACGTAATTCATTGGCAAAGCCCTCAACAAATAAATCTTCACTATACAATTCCTATCACCTTCCCTGCTTTTCTAAAAAGAAACCTGATGTACTGTATCCATTTATCATAGCTTCTTGTAAAAAAACTATTACTTTACTACAGTAGTTTTCGAATTATTTCTACGAAGCAATCTATAATATAACAACTTCATTATCAGAAAGGAGATGTATCGGATTGGATAGGGAACAGTTTTACAACACCCACCCAGATGAAAGAGTTGATATTATCAATAAAATGCTAAAAAATAGTAGTTTAAAAGAAATAGCAAAGAAGATAGGAGTCCCCGAATCCTCTTTTAGCAAAGAAATGACCAATGGAGACTATGTTTATATTAAGCGGGATAATCAATATTACAAATATATTCGGGACAAAAGCATGATAAGTAACAATCATCAGCAGTCCCAAGATGTAATTAGTTTTATTGAACAGAATATGGAAGTGTTAAAAGCAATCATTAGACATCATGAAGATAGTAGAAATATGTTAATACTGGATGAGCAAGTCTACAGTAAAAAGGCAAAATATATGAACAAAAGCATTAAGATGAATAGTGAGATTTACGACAAGTTTGTTAAATTTTGCGAGGAAAAGTACCCCTTTTTGACGCTTCAAGACCTTGTAGCTCAAGCCCTTCTTGATTTTATCAATAGATATAAATAAAAGTAGTGCCAGCCCCGCTGCACTACTTTCTTAAGAGAATGATTACTTAATAACATTCCAATTATTATCATATTTTACACCAGGTTTTCCGATAAAGATAACCGCAGAGTCACCAACAGCCGTAATCTTTACTTGACGATTTCCAAATTTCAACATTTTGTTCATTTCATTCTGAATATTTGTTCCTGTAAATCCTTTGTTCACAATATCATAGACTTGTGGAACTTGGTAGAATTTGAATAGTTCTTTTGCAACATAAGGGATTTTGTTATATTCAGGAACATCTTGGCTTCTCCAGAAGTCAATTTGAATAGATGCATCATATGGTTGGTCATCAAGGAACACTTTAATCGGCGTGTCGCCATATGCTTTCTTAAACGGGTTGTAAATAGCACCCGTACCACCCGTATTCAAGAAGCCTAATTGCTCGTCTAAGATTTGAGCGTTTTTGGCTTTATCAGAAGTAGCCGTTGTGTTAATCTTTGGAGCTACCCAACCTGCTGGCGGAGCATACGGATCTTTTGGTTTAAACTTATCATTTATCGTTCTTGACATCATGACAGCAAATTCTGCCCTTGTTAGTAAACTATTCGGTTTAAAAGTTCCATCTCCATAACCAGTTGCAATTCGATGAAATGCTACAGCTTGTATGTATGGATAAGCCCAATGATTTTGAGTCACATCTTTAAACTGTTTTAAAGATTCACCTTTTAAATGATAGGCTCTTGCCAAAACCGATGACATTTCAGCTCTTGTAACATAGGCATTCGGTTTGAACTCACCATTTTTTATAATATCCTTGAAAATTCCCTCGGATACAACTGTAGATACAATATCATAGTATTTATAGTCCTTATTAATATCCTTTAATCGTGGATCTGGTCTATTTTTCAAATCATAATTTCCATCTCTTGTTACCATTAATGCTATCTGAATTCTTGTGAGATTTGCATTTGGTTTAAATGTTCCGTCTCCAAAGCCCTGAATTATTCCTTTATCCGTCAAAAATTGAATTTCTTTCACGGCCCAATACTTTTCATTAACATCCTTAAATACAGTTTTTGCATTAACAATGGTTTCATTACCAATAGAAGTTAACATCAATAAAATAATGAATATTGAAAATAACTTTTTCATAACAAACCACTAATCTCCTTTACAATTCAAATAATACACCTTACCTCTTAAGATTCTTATCATCAAAACATATGTTTCCCCTCCTTCCTCAGAGGCAAATTTAACTCTATATTACCATATTTCTATAAAGTCATCCTTGACTATTTACGATAAGTTTACGCTACCTAATTGTGTGATTGTTTAGTTTGCAACATGCTTTGGAACTAATTGAGGAGTAAAATTATTGGGGTGTAAAAGACCATGAAACCATTTGATGAAGATGTATTGCATACAAAAAGAATCACCCGAAGCCTGGTAAGCGAGGTGATTCCACATGGATCTACTTATTGCCGAACTGAACCTTTAAAAGTTCAGTTACCTAATAGGGGAGCAATATTGCGAGTATCGCACCTAATTTCAATATAACCAATCTCTGGTATGTCAACACTAAACTAGACAATTTTTTTAAGGTGTCTATGTTTGTACTCAATTGGGCTTTCATATCCAAGGGTTCCATGAATTCTTATGC
>NZ_JBIWBA010000042.1:0-14498 GCF_044760715.1 Lysinibacillus sp. NPDC098008 | reverse complement strand
AAAATGAATGTTATTTTTGTGATTTATTAAAGTATATGTGTTCTAATAACGCAAAAAAATGTTAGACCAAACTTGTAAATGGTCTAACATTTTTTTCTTTTGTCCCAGCCTTGTTTTTTAGAGGCTTATTGTGAAACTGTATGAAGGTTTTGAATCATGCCAGCATCAATGATTTGTTCTTGCTGTTGTTCATGAAGCGTATAGGAAATTTTAAGTTGTCGCTCAGGATTTTTCTTCACATCATTTAGCTGAAGGGCTAAAATAAGCGTTGCTTCTTTTTCAATAGCCCATTGTTGAATGCTTTGTAATTCACCTAGCTCGTCCTTACTGCATTGATAAATATCTGGCTTTTTATCACTTGCCCCTGCATAAAATTGATAGTGGATTGTAGGCTCGGCGTTGATGAAAGTAATATCGTTAATCACGACATTGTCATTACCTATCCACTTAATCGGTGTGACAATAAAATAATCCTTGCCATTCTCCAAAGGCATTGTAGCTATTTCCTCTATTACAAATTGCGCTTCATTGCTTTGTTTACTACAGCCTACTAATAAAAGCCCCAATACAAGTAAAACGACAGATAACTTGCTCTCCATAATCACGCACTCCTTATTATACAGCTATTTAAACTTATCTATTAGAGGTCTTTTTTATCTTGCAAGAGTGACAAATATGCTTGGGAATATTGGATATTGGGTACAGTATTAAAAATCAAAAACTCGCATGTACAGTTATGTGCTTAAATATCGAAATATTCGGGAGTTTTAGTTAAGATTTATCAGATGTACTCAATAATTAAGATAAAAAAGTTGAAAAACAGTATCTTACAGTTCATCAAGTAAATTGTGAACTGAGACACTGTTTTTAATATGATTTTATTCTAAAACTTTAATTAATTTACTATAAATATAGTATTGATTTATTAGTATAAAGAAAATGTATGACTAATTTGGTGGAACTTTCTGTAGGTATGTGTATTACCACTTGTAGCAGTTAAACTGAATCCAGCTGCTGAAAATCCACTGCTAATGCTTCTATTAACTTTATATTCTAAGTTACCAGCAGCTCTAAAGGAAACAGTAGTGCTACTAGCTTTAGAAGCTGTTTGATATCCATTAGCCCAAGTATAAGAGCCTGAACCACCTGGTAAAACAAATGCAGTTCCAGAGTTTACTGATACAACTTCTCTAAATGATCCCGAGCTATAAATTACTGTGTCTACTCCATATGTTACATATGCATAGTTTGAAACTACAGTATCAGTTTTTCGCATTAGATAATTAGTATTAGCTTGTGTTCCTACTGACCCAATTGTTTCTATTGGTGTAACTGAATACGTGTTTGCAACATTTGTTAGAGGAATTGCATTATTTGTATTAGTCATTGAGTTTTCCAATAAGTTATTGTATAAAGGCTTATCTGAATATTTTGCATGAATTTTTTTAGTTTCTTCAAATATAGCCAATTGCTGAATATAATTTTCTAAATTCTTTGTTGATCCATTACTTTAGAAAATGAGTCTAGCTCTTGCTGTGAGTTTTCAAAAGTGGTAGCTGCAAAAGTAGTTACTGATTCCCCTGCTAATAAGCTTGTAGCCAATACACCAACAGAAAATGCTTTTAATACTTTACTGTTCATAAACTATTGATACCACCTTTTATTTTTTGTATTTTAATAGAAATGGAGATAAATTTATAGGCTTAAGCCAGTAGCTTACTCGAGTAAATATACAATAACAGGGATTTATGAAAAAACAATAAGTTACTATTTTTTCATTTTTTGTATTTAATAGCTATTTTAATACATAAAGTAGAGTGTTGGGGTGTTTTGAAATGTAATTATTTTTAAAGTTAAAATTATGAAGAGATGATATGTTCTCTAGTAGGTAGATAGATGAAAAATAAAAATCATCTACTACTTACTAGAGATTTTTTGTATAAGTGTTTTATGATTTTTATTGCAAAAAAGCTAAAGGGCTTGAGTCTATTAAAATTTCATAACCTAAGCTTTCCTTAATATAATGTTTTCATTATTTGATTTTCTACTTGATAAAAAAACTGGTATTTATTATTCTAGTAAAACATTAAATAATTGATGATGGATTTTGTATTGTTCTAAGCTTTGCATGGATTGGGGTTTGTCGTAGCCTAGCCATACTGCTGCTGTGTAGCGATCGTTGAGACCAGCAAGCCAGTAATCTCGGTAGTCATTCGTTGTACCTGTTTTTGCCCCAATATAGCTACTGTTGCTGTAAACCCCTTGACCTGTGCCATTTGCCACAACATCTGCTAATAGTTCATGCATATATTGGACAGTTTTTGCTGACCAAATTTGCTCGCGCTCTGTATTCCAGCTATAAAGTGTTGTTCCATCCAGCGCTGTTACTTTTCGAATACTATGTGCAAGCGCATAAGACCCATCAATAAAGCTTGTATAAGCATCAGCTAGCTCTAATGCTGTTACTCCATATGTTAGCCCACCCAATGATGCAGCATAATTACGATCCCTATCCACAATGGAGCGGAAGTGGAAACGATCTAAATAATGAAAGGCTGTGTCAATCCCAACTGTTTGGAACAGTCGTAATGCTGATGTATTGTAGCTATAACGAAATGCTGTGCGTATAGATACATCCCCATATGTGTAGCCTCCATAGTTTTGTGGACAAAATGAGCCAATACAATAATTGCCACCATTTACAGTAGAGTCAGGTGTATAGGTTGTCGTTTCAAAAAAAGGTGCATAAACAGCAAGTGGCTTAAAGGCAGAGCCTGGCTGACGTGTACCTTGAAAGGCACGATGATAATCAAATTTTTCATAGCTTTTCCCCGCATAGAGGCTAACAACTTCTCGTGATTGATTGTCAATAACAGCTCCTGCTGCTTGCAATTGACCTGCCCCTAAGATAGCTGTCATATTATTTTCATCATGAAGCTGCTTAGTTGGGTCGAGAGCTGTGTAAATAATAAGTCCATTTTGCAATAATGATTGAAGTCGATTATCTAGCTGTGCTTTAATGGTTTTCTTCTCTTCTTCACTATTTGTATAGTTAAGGCGATCTGTATAGCCTTCTGTATCAGCTACTAACCATTTTAACTCCTGTAAAACATAGGTACTGTACATAGGATAGCTTTGAATTTTCTCTTTAATGTTTAATGTAATTGTTTCAGCCTTATATGCTTCAGCATTTTCTTTAGTAATGGAGCCATTTGCTGCTAATGTATCTAATAAGCGTTCCTGCCTTGCTTTTGTTTGGTCAAAATTTTTTAATGGGTTATAAAGTGATGGATTGTTTGGAATAGCAGCAATAAAAGCTATTTCAGCAATAGATAATTGTTGGAGAGGCTTTTGAAAATAATAGGTGGCTGCTCCACCAATTCCATACACTTGATTGCTAAAATAGGATTCGTTCAAATACATTGTTAAAATAGCTTCTTTATCAAATTCTTTTTCTAATTCATAGGCATAAAAAAGCTCTGTTAATTTTCGTTCATATGTTTTTTCCTCTGATAAATAACGCATACGAACGAGTTGCTGTGTGATGGTACTACCACCTTGAGAGGTTGTATTTGTATTAGAATTGGCTACAACTGCACGAATAATGGCACTTAAGTCAAAGCCAATATGCTCATAAAAATCAGCATCCTCACTAGCAATAAATATTTCCTGGGCAATTTGTGGAATTTCTTGTAATGTAAGTGGCTGTCGCCATTCGACATATTCCTCACTAAATGTTTGTCCATCTCGATCAATTAGTGTTACAGGGAGCTGTGTTTGCACTTCGGGTAAATGAATAGCTTGAGCAAGCTGTTTCTCATGTGCTTGAGCTGTATGAATCTCAGCCCGAATATTTGTACTAATCCACCATAGTGCAGGTAATGATAGTAGTATAATAAAAAAACCAAAAGCTTTTTTCATAGGTGCCTCCATAATTTCTATCAATCACCTCATAGAATAACATATTTTGGCTTAACACCAAATACATGTTTAAACGATCATTATGAAAAGTGCAAAAATCGTCAATACTTTGATGAAGAAAACGAGCGGGAAGTATGTTAGACTAAAATGAGGTCAGAAAGGATGAACCATCATCTTTTTCATCCCGTATTAACAGGCTAGCTAATCTCCGCTTCAACATGTACGTTCAAGCCAAAACGTTTAAGCAAAGGTTCAATAGTCTGTAAAAAACCCGGTTGGTGAAGCTTCCAATTAACAGGGATAAAGAAAATCCCCACTGAGTGAAGATTCACTTTATCGAAACTGAATTATACATTTAAAGGAGAGACTTCAATGTTTCCACAATTAACAACAGATGTACAAGCAGGCGAAGTGCTTGTAGAAATGAACACAACACTAGGCACAATCAAAATTAAATTATTTCCAGAGCAGGCGCCTAAAACAGTTGAAAACTTTTTAGGTCATGCAAAATCAGGCTATTATAACGGCATTATTTTCCACCGTGTTATTCAGGACTTTATGATTCAAGGTGGTGACCCAACTGGTACTGGTATGGGTGGCGAATCTATTTGGGGCGATTCTTTTGAAGATGAGTTCTCTAATGAATTATTTAACCTACGTGGTGCGCTATCAATGGCAAATGCAGGTCCAAACACAAACGGTTCTCAATTCTTTATTGTACAAATGAAGCACCTGCCAAGCGATATGCTGCGTCAATTACAAGGTGCAGGCTTCCCAGAAGAAATTATTGAAGCCTATGCACAAAATGGAGGAACACCTTGGTTAGACCATAAACATACGGTATTCGGTCATGTTGTAGAAGGTATGGATATTGTGGATAAAATTGCAGAGGTAGAAAAAGACTTCCGTGATAAGCCACTAGAAGATGTGAAAATTGAGTCAATTACAGTCTTTGAATAATAAGCAAAAGGACGTGTAGTATATGGAAAACTTAATGTATCAATTTTTATATTTCCCAGAAGATAAATCAGGCTATATTCCAGCAGCTTTTGAATTTTTAATTATGCTTATTTTATGTATTGGAGTTTTTATGCTTCTTCGTAAAATTTCTAAAAAGCAAGAAATAAAGTCGAAAGAAATTGAAGCACGTATTTTAGCAGAAAAGAACAATACAAATCACCAGCAAAATATTTAGCCAAAAAAGAATCTGCTTCACTCTGCACGAGGAGAAGCAGATTTTTTATTTATATTTCTTTCGATAACGTCGCATATTGTTTTGAAGCATTTTGAACGCAGTCAAACAGACAAGTACAAGGGATAAGCCAATGCCGCTTAACGCTGTAATAAAGGCTATCCATTCAAATAGTGTATAGCTCCAAATACTATCGAACTCCTTGCTATCCTTCCAGCCATCAATGACTAAATTCATCCCGTAAATGCCTGATATTACGGTAAAGACTGTTAAAATAAATAATAAATTATTGCTTCGACTATCTGATTGATCCTCTTGAATACGATATAAACTATCCAGTGTGGATTTTGTTTCTAGATAATGCTCCTGAATATTAAAAAATTTGCGTAGCATCTGTGAAATTTCTCTGCCCTCTGTGCGAACAACTACTTCTTCAAAGTAATAGCGTGCAGAAAACTTCGTAATAAGCTCGATTAATTCATTCACAACTAGCTTATCCTTACCCCATTTGATTTCACTATATTCATAGGAAAGCTTTAGCAGCATCATTTTGTAAAAGTAGTGAATAAAAAGATTATAATAATGAATGCCCATAAATTCTTGAATACTATGTGTGCATTTTTCTATGGGCAAATTTGTTAAGGTTATTTGTGCTTGCGCTGAAGTAACCATATAACTATTTGGTGCCCAGCGTGTATGTGAATGTTCCTGCACGTAATTAGCGATATATTTAGGATTTGTGCTAGAAATAAAAGGTTTACCTTCAGGCGTTCTTCCATCAACTTGCCCTAATCGAAATAAATGTTCAGGCAATAGCTCTGAAGCTTCCTCACTAATTAAATAAGCCGCAGCAAACATTCGTTCATCTTCAAAAAAAGGTAATCCTTTATAAATATCGTCTTGCTGGTGCAATAGGAAGGGCTGTAAATAAGGAATAAAATGATTAAATAATAATTCACTTGTTGATAAAAAATCACCAAATGGAAAGTGATGAATAGCCCCTTTTTCTTCTCTTAATTTTGCCTCTAACACTCTAAAATAGTGGATAAAATGAAGAATATCGCTTATATCGTGCGCTGTATCAGTAATGCTTGTTCGGACTGTTAAAATACCATTGCCAAAGGGACATAATGTAATATCAATGCTCATTACCTCATAATTCAAATGATTTTCTTGATATTGCAAGGAGCCTTGTGTATAAAATGCTTTTGAAAAACGAGTAAAGTCTGAGCTATTTATAGTGGCTGGAAATAATTTATCTTCAAGAAAGGGGTAGAAAAATTGGTCAAGCTCCTCATGAACAATGGAAATATCTCCGTAAAAGGCATTTTCAAGAGCTGTATTGTCTAATGTGAAAAAGGAAAAACCTTCTTGCAGTAGGACAGCAGAGATTTCCTGACGATTATTTGTGCGATAAGCGAAAGGAAAAAGGAATGTCATATAGGATTGCTTAATCGTTAATGGTGCTACATCCATTTGAAACACCTCTTTAATTATGTAATTGTTAAAAACTTTTCCACCAATTTATATTTTTAAACATACAAGGAGCTGTCTAGGAAGCTTTTATATTCCTAACAGCTCCTTATATGTTATTGTATAAAGGCTTTTTTAAAACGCTCTACGCCATCCTGAACTGTTTCAAATGAACAAGCTACATTCATACGTAAGAAACCACGACCTTCTTCGCCGTATTTTGTTCCTGGCTCTAGTCCCAGTTTACCAATTTCTAATAAACGCTTCATAACATTCTTTTCGTCAAGCGCTAATTGTCGATAATCAATCCATAGTAAGTACGTGGATTGCGGCTTTGCTACATAAATGCCCGGAATTTTCTCTAGCTCTGCTTTTACATAGTCCATATTAGCAGAAATATACGAAAGCAATTCCTCCAACCAAGGAGCGCCTTCTGTATAAGCCGCGTGAAGTGCTACAGGGGCAAATGAATTTAATAGACCTTGTCCACTTGCCATATTGACTGCCTCTAATTGAAGACGCTTTTTCTTATCTGTCACAATCATATAAGCAACTTGAATACCAGCTAGGTTAAACGTTTTAGTAGGAGCCATACATGTGATAATACGATCTATTTCATCACCTGCAATTTTTGCTAATGGAGTATGCTTTTCACCATTTAACATTAGATCGGCATGAATCTCATCAGAAATAATTAAAACATCGTATTTTGCACAAAGGCGGATAATTTCCTTTAATGTTGCCTCATCCCATACATAGCCACCTGGATTATGAGGATTACATAATATATAGGCTTTTATATTTTGAGCAAGAGCCTGTTCAAAGGCTTCAAAATCATAGGTAAATGTTCCGTCCTTTTCAACCAAAGGACAACTAACAACTTCACGAGCATTGTTTTTCGGTATCGTAAAGAATGGTGGATAGATTGGTGATGAAATCAATATTTTATCATTAGGCTCTGTTAATGCGACAATGCAATTCGCTAAAGCAGCAACAACACCATTACAGAATAAAATAGAGTCTTTATGAATTTGCCAATCATGATGAGCCTTTTGCCAGTCTACGATTGACTGTAAAGCTTCTTCACCAATCAAGCTATAGCCAAAAACAGCGTGCTCCAAATATTGCTGTAAAGCCTTTGTAACGGCTGCTGGAGGAGCAAAATCCATATCGGCTACCCACATAGGTAAAATATCTGATGCATCTTGAAGCCCATAAACTTTTTCCATTGCATCCCATTTGATAGAGTTTGTGTAACGGCGTTTAATCGTTTGATCAAAAATAGACAAGCAAATCACTCTTTTCTTTTTTATTTACTATGGTATCATACGAATATGATTAAAGGATAATAGGTGAGTATTTTGGAAAATATAAAAATGAATCAAGCAGCAGTACATCTATTAGAGGAGTGGGACCCATTCCACTTAGGTTCAGATCATTATGATACAGAAACAGCAGATGTTGTTGCAGCATTGCAAGGAATTGACGACCCATCAACACTTGCAAAGGTTATTCAAGAAACATATGAGCATTCGTTTGAACAATGGATACCATTTGAAGAGTGTGTAGCCATTTCTTACAAACTAATTGCCATTAAATTTGAAGCAAAATGTATTATCTAATATATTTTGCATAATTTAAGATAAAAAAGTGGCTGGCCAAAAAGATAATCCCTTTTTGGTCAGCCTAGCTTCTATAATAGCTATTCGCTAGAATTATTGCTTCTGCAGTAGTCACAATAAACTATCACTATCCTTGTTGCAAAGGAGCCGTTTCAGACGGCTCTTTTTTTATTGAAACTACTTAAATAATGGTAAAACACCCTGAATAAAAATAATAAAAATAGCAATTGGGGAGATATAGCGTATTAATATATACCAAATGTTGAACATCGTACTGGAGGCAGCAAGCTCCTTACGCGAAATATCTTTTGTGTAATAATAGCCAGCAAATATCGAAATGAATAATGCGCCTATTGGCATACCAATACTGTTAGTGAGAAAATCAACAAAGTCAAAAATGGAGCGATCTAAAATTTGTACATCCGATAATATACCGAATGACAATGCACTTGGAATACCAACGATAAAGATAATGATACCACCAATCCAAGCAATCTTTCTCCGTTTTTCGGGCTGCTCTCCAATCGCAATGGCAACAACAATTTCAAGCATAGAAATGGAAGAAGTGACTGTTGCAAAAAGCAGGAGTATAAAGAAAATCGTTAAGAATAGTCCACCAAGAGGTAGCTGCTCAAAAACAGCTGGCAAAATAATAAAGACAAGACCAGGTCCTTGGTCAGGCGTATAGCCAAGCGCAAATACCGCTGGAAAAATAACTAGACCTGCAAGCAGTGAAATGATAATATTCATGGATGCTACGTTGATGGCTGAGTTGCCAATCTTCTCTGTTTTAGAGAGATAAGAAGCATAGGTAATCATTACCGCAATACCGACACTTAATGAGAAAAAGGCTTGTCCTAAAGCCATTAAAAAAGTTTCTGCGTTAAAATAAGACCAATCAGGTACAAACATAAATTTAACGCCTTCCATCGCCCCATCTAATGTTAAAGAGCGTATAACTAAGACAATAAAGAAAATAAAGAGCAAAGGCATCATCCAAGTGCTTGCCTTTTCAATGCCACCTTTAATTCCTGCTGAAACAATCACGACTGTTAATAACATAAACAAACCCTGCACAAGAACAGCTTCAAAGGGGCTTGAAATAATACTGCCAAATAAATCTGCATAGTTGATATCAGCATTCGTATTTGTAAGCTTAAACGTAATGGCACGACCTAGATAGCTTAAAATCCACCCACCTACAACACTATAGAACGATAGGATAAGACCAGCGATAATCATCCCACCCCAACCGATGAGATACCATGGTTTTCCTGGCGCTTGCTCTTTAAAAGATGTGACAGCATCCTTTTGACCTCGACGACCAATCATAAACTCTGCTATGAGCACTGGTAAGCCGATAAAAAATGTACATAAAATAAATAATAAAATAAAGACACTACCGCCATTTGTGCCAGCCATATAGGGGAACTTCCAAATCGCTCCTAGCCCAATGGCACTTCCTGCGGCTGCTAAAATAAATCCAATTTTAGTTGTAAATTGATCTCTCGATGACACGAAAATAATCCTCCTTATATTAAAGTTTTATTTTACCGCAATATTTTTATAACACAAGCAAATATCTGAAAATTGCTGATAGCTATTTCTAAAAGAGATATGAGTCATCTACCTCCTTTTTACATAAATAACAATTAAATTATGTAACAATTAGAAAGGTTTCCTCGTTCCATAGACAAAAGGGGGGATTATTTTGATAGAAGCTGAACTAATCTTAAAAGCACAGCAAGGGGAGAAAGAGGCATATATTGAGCTTATTCAAATTCATCAACGAACTGTAGAAAAATTCGCCTTTCAATGTGGTGTACATAGTAATGATTTAGCAGATGTGTCACAGGAAGTATTTGTGAAGCTATATCGCTTTTTACATCAATTTAAACAGGATCGTTTTACAACATGGCTCTATAAAATTACCTTAAATGCAACTCGTGATTATTATCGTAAGGAGCAACGGCAGCAAGCAAAAGAGCAAAAGCTTCATGCGCAACCACAGCACACATCAACTTCCTCCGCAGAAGAATTTATGCTGTTATTTGAAGAGGATAGGCTGCTCCATAATGCCATTCAAGCACTCGATGAAAAGTATCGCTATCCGCTCGTATTGTATTACTTTCATGAATTAAAATACGAGGAAATTGCAGAGGTGCTTAACATTTCATTATCAACGGTGAAGGTGCGATTATTACGAGCGAAGGAAAGGCTAAAGGTAGCATTAATGCAGGAGGGGTGTGCTGAAAATGGATGATAAACAATTTGAGAAACGTATGGCATTGCTAAAAAAATCCTATGATCGACTGGACACACAGCTAGACCCGAGCAAGGTGCTAGAGCAAATTGATAAGGAGGATGCGGTACACAATACACAACCAATCCCTGTAAAGCGTAAGAAAGCTTCTGTTTGGCTAGTCAGCATAGCGAGTGTATTTTTGTTAGGTATTTTAGGAACATCCTATAGAATTCAACAACCAGAGGAACCTTTAAATAGTGAGCAACAAATTATGCAAGAAAAGCAGGAGGAGCAGCAGAAAACATATCAAGATTGGGTGAAGGAGCTCACAGAGAAATATAAGCATCAAAAGGAGGAAATTAGAAAAGAATTAATGGTTTCCTTAGATGAACTCAATGCTTTTCCGTATATCCAAAACATAGAAAATGAATTTAATGGTTATACGAGCAATAAATCTGCTGAACGAATAACAGCGGAAATGGCAGAAAATTTACAGCACATGGAAGATAGCGTGCTGGAAAAATTAACAACGCCAAAGCGACTGTTTGAGGCTATTGACGGTAAAAGACTATTAACGTTTGAGGAATCCTATAAAATTTATGATTTATATGAGCAGCCAGCCATTCAATTAGAATCATTTTACAGCGGTTTACTGGAACCATATGAGCATCTACTTAAGAAAAAAGTACCTAGTAGTCAGTATCCATTGGAATTACAAATTATTATCGAAACAGCCAACGAGCAGGGGATGGAGCTTTCTATCAATGATAATGGCTCCTATGCTTTTAAAGCGAACCCCATTAATGGGGCATTTGCATTTGAGGAAGCTAAATATCTTCACCCTGATAGTTTAGGCTATTTTGAGTACTCACAAAAAGGCTATTTAGTAATGGATAAGGATGATGTACGCTATTCACTTGAGGAAACATTAGAGATATTAGCATCGTTTGAACGTACATTATTAGCGGATAAAAATTCAGGTTCAACGTATTATTATATGCTGCGCGATAGATTTGAATATACATGGGCGGCATTGCTTAGAGGTACGCCAAAGCATCCTGCATTGTTAGCGGATGGCACGATTAACAAAGACTATATTACATTGTTACAGCAAGTAGCAGATGGTAAACATAGCAAGGTTGTGAGGCAAATTGCTGCAACGATTTTACAGGAGCTGGCACAGCAACAAACATCCACGACACGAGATGGATTAGCTGCCTATGATATTTGGCAAGCCCTTTTACAAGCAAAAGGGAAAAAAGCAGGATTTAGAAATTATGATACGTTTCACTTTAGCTATATGGATGAAGCGGAGGCTGTACGGATTGACAAGCTATATCAGCAATATAGAGAAGGTGGCAAAGAGGCATTGCTTAATCAATTAAGCCCGATTGATATGGTTGCGCTTTATTTATATGCCATTATGGTTGGAGATCAAGCTTTACAGCAAGCATTAGTTATGCCCAATACAGTAATGGATACAAGTCGATTCAACCATCTTGACAGTTTAACAGCTATTAGTCAATTAGGAGAATCTAATGCGCCTCACAAATATCCATTAGTATCTGTTCGCATGAAGGAGGATTCGAATGATAAAGCAGTCATTATTAAATTAATGAAAAATAATAATGGTCATAACCGAATCATTGGCATAGCGGATTAAGGAGATGATTTTTTGCCCCGATTTTACACGTATGTTATAATTTAAGCGATATATACGTAGCAAACAAAAAGAAAGTGGGCAAAGGTTATGGCAAAAAAATATGAATTAGGAGACGTGTTGACCGGAAAAGTGACAGGTATTCAACCATACGGTGCATTTGTTGCACTCGATGAAAACACACAGGGTCTTGTACATATTTCGGAGATAACGTACGGATTTGTAAAGGACGTTAGTGAGTTTTTAGCTGTCGGGCAAGAAGTAGAAGTAAAAATTCTTGAAATCGATGAAGAGGCCGAAAAAATTAGTTTATCGATGAGAGCACTTCAAGACCGCCCAACAACAGTACGCAAAAAAGATGCACCACCACGTAAATCATTACAGGATCGTGTGGATGAGTCGGATGCCAATGGTTTTAATTCGTTAAAGGATAAATTGCAGGACTGGATTGAACAATCCGGACAATAGAGGATAGGGATACTTTCGATGAGGAAGGTATCCCTATTTTTTTATTGCTCAGAATGTAGGTTATTTTTGATTTTTCTAATGCGATATTGTAGGTTTTGACGACTCATTCCAAGTGCATTTGCTGCTTTTGTAATATTACCCTCATATAAATTTAAGACATTTTGCACATAATAGGATTCGGCTTCACGTAAATAGGCATCAAGTGGCATCACATCATGATTTTGTTGAAACATAAAAAATTCTGGCTCACGATTATTCGTATTTTGCTGCTGTACTTTAAAGCGAAAATGCAATGGCAATAAATCTGATGTAACTGTTGATTCAGTTGTCATAAATGACACGATTTCATCCAGCAATAGCTCAAGCTCTTTTAAATTACCTGGCCAATCGTATTGCAAAAATAATTCCTGAACATCTGGTGCAAGCTCCATCACTTGAGAGGCAAAGCGTTCTCGATGACGGCTAAAATAATCCTCTACAAATGGTAAAATATCTTCTTTACGATCAGTTAAGTTAGGAATCGTAATCGCCATTTTTGCAAAGAAATAATACAGTGACTTGGATAGCTTTTTTTCGGCAATTAATGTAATAGGGTCACTGCCCACACTGCCAATAAGCATATACTTGGACTGTGGCAGAGCTTGCAGCATGGCTAGTAGCTGCTCCTGAATATCTAAGCTTAAAAAATCAATACGTTCAAAGAAAAAGGTATAGTCTTTATCTTCTTCTAACAGCTGCTTTAATTTATCGAGCACTGATTGAGCAGAACGTCGACTAACAAGTGTTACAAATGCTTCAGAATCAGGAGAGGCTGCATGGTGAATGCCTTCTGCAACTAAATCCTTGCCTGTGCCAGATTCGCCAATTAATAATACAGGTAATTTCACAGCCGCTGCCTTTTTGGCATCTTCAATCACTTGCTTCATGGATGCCGAGGCTGCTTTAATCATATCGAATGTTAATGGCTCATCATAGCGGCGAAGGGGTTGATAAACAAGCTTTTCAAGTGATGTAATATCTCGCGCAAATTCAATCGCACCAATAAGTTTATTTTCAACAAAGAGTGGAAAAGTATCATTGATGGTCGTGATTTCATGCCCGTTTTTATTCCAATAAGTTTGTTTAACGTTAATTTCTTTTTTGCCTGTTTGCAAAACACGCATTAATGTACTTTCATGCTGACGGAAGGAAAACATTTCGATAATGGAACGATCCGCTAGCTCATCAAAATGGAAGCCTTCAATTTCTTTCATTTTTGTATTGTAAATAATCGTTTTGCCAGATAAGTCTACTGCATGAATACCAACGGATACATTTGTTGCAATAAACTCATAAAAAGGTAGTAAAGGTTCAGAATTTTTCATAAAAGTGAACACCTCGAAAAATTTTACTTGAAATATGCAACGAAATTTTGCATTATAATAAGTGTAAGAATATTTTATACGCAAAAATATTTTGCGTCAATGTTTTTTGCATACTCAAATACATCTTACTAGGAGGATTAAGAATGATTCCATACAAACACGAACCATTTACAGATTTTACACAAGAGGCAAACTACAATGCTTATGTAGAGGCTTTAAATAAAGTAGAAGGCTACTTAGGGCAAGACTACCCACTGATTATCGGTGGCGAGCGCATTACAACAGAGGATAAAATTGTTTCCTACAACCCTGCTAAGAAAACAGAAGTGGTGGGTCGCGTATCAAAAGCGAGCCAAGAGCTAGCTGAAAAAGCGATGCAAGAGGCAGACAAAGCATTTAAAACATGGAAAAAGGTTGATCCTGCTATTCGTGCAGATGTACTTTTCAAAGCAGCAGCGATTGTGCGTCGTCGTAAGCATGAATTCTCAGCTTTATTAACAAAGGAAGCAGGAAAACCATGGGCTGAGGCAGATGCAGATACAGCAGAAGCGAT
>NZ_JBIWBA010000041.1:0-14818 GCF_044760715.1 Lysinibacillus sp. NPDC098008 | reverse complement strand
GTCACACCCGTTCCCATCCCGAACACGGAAGTTAAGCTCTTTCGCGCCGATGGTAGTTGGGGGCTTCCCCCTGTGAGAGTAGGACATCGCTAGGCGCAAAAAGTCGCTGCTGATACACTCAGTAGTGGCTTTTTTTTGCTTTAAAATAAACTTTTCTAATCCTCCATAATATCTTCAATACTTCCAACTTTCCTCAAAGAAATGCCTAGCCTTCAAAATGTCAAAGAAATTTTTAATGCTTCATCTGATCGTTTTATCTTTATTTAAACGCTGTTAAACTCGCTACTGTGAATATTTATGATAATTTTATGAACCATCTCTTAAATAATATAGGCACTTATAAATGCTCATTTAGCCACATATATTTGATTTCCATTAGACGAGTAGAATGCCAGACATTTATAAGAACCTTCTATTTTAGCATTCGCTTTCCATAGGCTCAGATCGCAGCTTATATTAGTTATTATTTAAAATTTAGGATCTCATCCCGAAAAAAGTAAAAAAACTAACCTTTAAGATGTAATAAATTTGCAACTTTTTCTAATTCTTAGACGTATTAATAATAAAAAATTAAATACAGGTACTTGGCAGGTATGACATAACGGGTAATAATAACTATTAGGGAGGAAATTAATTGAAAAAGGGTTTAGCAAAAACAGTATTGTTTACCGTAGGCGGATGGCTATCCTACTCGATAGCAGCGACAGCTATCTATAAAAAAACAGCGCTAGTGCAAACTAGTTGTAAGAAAGGAGTGGCATTAACATTTGATGATGGGCCACATCCAATCTATACACCACAGCTATTGGATTTACTAAAGGAATTTGATATACAGGTGACCTTTTTTGTAGTTGGTGAGCATGCACAGGCATATCCAGCTATTATCAAGAGGATGTATAAGGAAGGGCATGCTATTGGTATCCATCATTATAAACATACGTCAAACTGGGTAATGCCACCATATAAAGTAAAAAGAGAGATTGAGCAATGTGCACATGTGATTGAACAGATTACAGGGAAGCGACCAACCTTATATCGTCCACCATGGGGACATTTGAATGCTTGTGTACCACTGCTGACAAAGCCATATCGCATTGTACTATGGACACGACACTTTACAGATTGGCGGATTGCACATATTCAGCATACATTAGAGGCTGATCTAGTAGAAGCAACAAAAGCAGGGGGCATCTTTTTATTACATGATAATGGGCAAACATTAGGAGCAGATGAGGATGCGCCAAAGTATATGCTGAAGCATTTAGAAGGTTATTTGCGCAAGCATGCCCATACAGCAAAGTTTGTCACATTAAGGTAGGTGTTGTTATGGATGAAGTAGTCAAGCTGCTTGAAACTTATGGTTATGTACTTATTATTGTAGCGCTATTTTTTGGTATTGTAGGCATTCCAGCACCTGAGGAATCATTAATTTTTTTAGTCGGATTATTTGTAGGCTATCATCGTTTGTCTTTAGGTTTGTCTATTGTAAGCATCTTTATTGGTGTTTATGCAGGGCTGTTAGTGGCATATGCAATTGGACGTTGGTTGGGGTATCCGTTTATGAGGCGCTTTGGAAAATTTATCGGCTTGACGGAGCGAAATTTAGCAACAGTTAGTAAGGGCTATAATCGTAATGCCCTTCGTACAGTAGTAGTGGGAATTTTTATTCCGGGTGTACGACAGTTAAGCCCATACGTGGCAGGTCTTAGTAGAGTGCCATTTAAAAATTACTTACTTTATGCCTTTTTAGCAACACTAGTTTGGGCTGTTCCCTTTTTATTAGCAGGACGCATTTTAGGCTCTGTGTTTCATATTGGACCTGAGATAGCGCCGTATATAGGAATAGGTATCGCTATTGTGTTTATTAGTTATTTTTTGTGGAAAAAAAGAAAAGGACTACGCTTTAAGTGAAAAGTGTGAGGAGGGGTTTACATGAGTAAGGCATTGTTTCTACCTTTTTTAACGATCCAAACAGGGCATCATCAAGTAGCAGATGCATTAATGGACTTTATTACACAGCATAATAAAGATATTGAAGTAAAAAAGGTAGATTTATTGCATTATACAAATCCTTTTGTAGAAAAGATAATATCACAAAGCTATTTATCATGGATTCAATATGCGCCTTTACTATATACGAAGTTTTATAAAAAAGTGTTTGATACACCAAAAGATATAGAGCAAAGCTTTAAATTATATGAACTATTATTGAAGCATTTAGCGCGTTTATTAGAACAAGAAAAGCCTGATATTATTTTTTGTACACAAAGTGCGCCATCCTATTTAATGAGTAAGCTTAAGCAAAGTGGTCGCTGCAGTATCCCGGTTGTCAATGTTTATACCGATTTTTTTATGAATCAGCTTTGGGGAATTACTGCGATTGACTATCATTTTGTGCCAATGAAAGAAATGAAGGAAGCTTTAATTAGACGAGGTGTAGATGAATCCGCCATATTTGTAACGGGTATTCCTGTTCATAAGGAAATGTTATGTACAACAAGGCTTCATAATTTTGCACGCAATATCTTAATTGCTGGTGGCAATTCTGGTTTATTGGATTGTACTAATTTATATGAACAACTTAAACAGAGTGAGCACTTTCATTACCATATTCTCTGCGGTAAAAATAATAAGCTGTATCAAAAAATTATTGCTTGGAAATTACCAAATATTACGCCATTACCTTATATTGAATCACGCACAGAAATGAATTGTTTGTATGATCAAATGGATGCTATTATAACAAAGCCAGGTGGTGTAACAATTAGCGAGGTGTTACATAAGAGGCTACCTATTTTTGTTCATTCGGTTTTACCAGGGCAAGAAGAGCATAATTTGCGATATTTAACAGAGAAGGGTTTAGCCTACACGCTTAATAAACATGAAAGCCTCCACCACCAACTTGAGCAGCTGTTGTTAAATGAAGAAGCGATGTCCCACTATAGACAACAAATAGCTAGCTATTTCAATAATTTACAGCTAAAAACGGCTGAGGAATGGGAAGCATTTATGCAATGGATGCTTAAAAAGCAACTTGTCACAGGTGCGATGTGTCCTGCTTAAGTAAAAAAGGACTGTGGAAAAGCCAGTTAATACCTGACTATTCCAGCAGCCCTCTTATTACAACCTTTGAAAAATCCTTTTAAACAGTTGCTGCTCGTAGCTCAACACGGCGGATTTTGCCAGACGTTGTTTTTGGTAATTCGTCAATAAAGACAATGCTACGAGGATATTTATATGGTGCTGTTAAAGCTTTTACATGCTCTTGAAGCTCTTTGATTAATGCTTCCTCATCACGCTCTTTAAAGCCATCTCGTAGGATAATAAAGGCTTTGACAATATGTCCTCTAATTTCATCTGGCGCAGCGACTACCGCACATTCTTGGACAGCCTCATGCTTATTTAATGCATCCTCTACCTCAAATGGTCCAATTGTATAACCAGATGAAATAATAATGTCATCTCCACGTCCTTCAAACCAGAAGTAACCATCCTCATCACGTTTTGCCTGATCTCCTGTAATATACCATTCACCACGGAAAGCAGCCTGTGTGCGCTCAGGTTCTCGATAATATTCTTTGAATAGGGCTGGTGAAGATTTGTGTATAGCAATATCACCAACTTCGCCAACAGGTGCTTCATTGCCCTCATGGTCGATAATACGTACAATATTACCCGGAGTTGGAACACCCATTGAGCCAGGGCGTAATTCAGTATTTTCGAGTGTGCCAATTAATAATGTATTTTCAGTTTGCCCATAGCCATCCCGTACTTTTAGAGCAAAATGCTTTAAAAATGTTTCAATAACTGGACGATTTAATGGTTCACCAGCAGAAACAGCGCTACGAAGAGAGGATAGATTATAATCTTGTAAATTATCAAGCTTTGCCATAATACGATATTCAGTCGGTGTACAGCATAGGACATTGATTTTTTCATCTTGAATAAGCTGAAGGTATGTTTTTGCATCGAAACCGCCATGATAGACGAATGCAGTAGCACCAAGCATTATCGTTGATAAAAACGGGCTCCAAATCCATTTTTGCCAGCCTGGAGCTGCTGTTGCCCATACTAAATCACCTTCCCGTACACAAAGCCATTGTGAGGCAGCCGTTCGAATATGTGCATAACCCCAGCCATGTGAATGAACAACACCTTTAGGCTTACCTGTCGTACCAGAAGTATAGGAAAGGAATGCCATATCATCACGCTTAGTTGTAACAGCTGTAAATGTAGTTGGTTGTGTATTCGCTAATTCATCTAAAGATACCCAATCGCCGACTGCTGTACCAATAACTAATTTATTTTTTAATGCTCCTACGGTAGAGGTAATTCGATCAACCTCGCCAGTAAAGGCTCCATAGGCAATAACTGCACTAGCAGATGAATGTTCCATACGATATTCTAAATCACTTGCACGTAGCATTTCTGAGCACGAAATAGGGACAATACCAGCCTTTAAGCAGCCAAGAAAAACAAAATATGCTTCTGGAAGGCGGGGGGTAATCACTAATACACGATCACCCTTTTGAAGCCCTTGTTTTGTAAAAGCATTCGCATACTGGTTCATTTTTTGAATAAGCTCTGCATAAGAAACTGTTCGTCTTTCCTGCTGTGCATTTATCCAACGAATGGCTTGGCGATCATTATCCTGAGAAAATTTTTCTAATTCCTCCGTGATATTATAAAATTCAGGTGCAATTAAATCGTTTGTAGTTACCATATAAACATTCCCCCTTAAAGAAATTTAATAGAAAATTCCTAAAACTATTTTTATTTTAACAATTACAATAATATACAGCAACAATATATGGTATGCAAAATAGAAATATTAGTTTTAATAGAGAACTATTATACATTTCGAGGTGAGAGGTAAAACATTCTAACTGTAAAACGTAAAAAAATCTGCAAAATGTCTTGCATTATTAATAATCGTTGCTATAATAATAAATGTACTTAAGAGCTTTACAATACTAAAGTGAATATCATTATTGTTCCGAAGTAGCTCAGTTGGTAGTAGCACCTGACTGTTAATCAGGTTGTCGCAGGTTCGAGTCCTGCCTTCGGAGCCATTTTTTTGCTCTTTTTTAAAATATATTTATACATAAAAAAATTATAAAAAAGTCTTGCGGTAATTAAAAAGTAATGTTATTATAGTTCTTGTCTTGTTTAAGACTTAATATTTTGGCCCCTTGGTCAAGTGGTTAAGACACCGCCCTTTCACGGCGGTAACACGGGTTCGAATCCCGTAGGGGTCACCATTTATAATGTACAGGCTTTAAAAGAAAATAAACTGTAATATAACACTTGTTTCTATGGAGGATTAGCTCAGCTGGGAGAGCACCTGCCTTACAAGCAGGGGGTCGGCGGTTCGAGCCCGTCATCCTCCACCATTATTGTGTTATTTCGGAGGGGTAGCGAAGTGGCTAAACGCGGCGGACTGTAAATCCGCTCCTTAGGGTTCGGCGGTTCGAATCCGTCCCCCTCCACCAGTTTTTTATAAATGATTGGGGTATAGCCAAGCGGTAAGGCAACGGATTTTGATTCCGTCATGCCTAGGTTCGAATCCTAGTACCCCAGCCATTTTTTTCTTTTATGAGCCATTAGCTCAGTTGGTAGAGCATCTGACTTTTAATCAGAGGGTCGAAGGTTCGAGTCCTTCATGGCTCACTTTTTTGAATAAACAATATTAAAAAGTGTTATATTAACTACAGATAACTAATCTCTTACTAATAACGGTAGGAGATTTTTTTATGCTATTTCAATTTGAATAAATATGCATATTTATGTTAAGTTGAGCCAAGTGATGTCTAGGGTTTACAATGATCTTATAACTTTTAGGGGGTATAAAAACATGAATAAACTAAATATTTCTATTATCGGTGTACCATCAGATTATGGCCAAACGCGACGAGGTGTGGATATGGGGCCAAGCGCTATTCGCTATGCAGGTATTGTAGATCGTTTAAAGGCTATTGGACATGAGGTGCATGACCAAGGGGATATTCGTGTAAGTCACAAACATGCAGATGCTGTTGTTGATGAAAAATTATTGAACTTAGAGGAAGTAGTAGAAGTAAGTACTGCTTTAGCTAATAGCGTACATGAAGTAATAGAGGAGAAAAAATTCCCACTTGTTTTTGGCGGGGATCATAGCATTGCAATTGGCACACTAGCGGGACTAGGTGAACATTATAATAATCTAGGTGTTATTTGGTTTGATGCACATGCAGACTTAAACACACCTGAAACAACGCCTTCTGGTAATATTCATGGTATGCCATTAGCGGTAAGCATTGGATTAGGACATGAACGTTTAGTACAAATTCGTAACCATGCACCAAAAATTAAGCCAGAGAATGTTATTATCATTGGAGCACGCTCAGTAGACCCTGGTGAGCGAGAATTGATTCGTCAGCAAGGCATTAAAGTGTATACAATGCATGAGATTGATCGACTTGGTATGACGCGTGTTATGGAAGATGCGCTTGCTTATTTAAAAGAGCGCAATGTAGATGGCTTACACTTATCACTTGATTTAGATGGTTTAGACCCACTTTATACACCAGGAGTTGGTACACCTGTTCCTGGAGGAATTACGTACCGTGAAAGTCATTTAGCAATGGAAATGCTACAGGAATCAGGCATGTTAACGTCAGCTGAGTTTGTAGAAGTGAATCCAATTTTAGATGAAAAGAATACAACTGCAAATGTTGCTGTTGCATTAATGGGTTCTTTATTTGGAGAAACACTGGTTTAAATAATATTTGACAAAAAATTGCCTATTGCCACATTGCATAAAAATCTTTTGCTATAATAAAAAAAACGAAACTTTTCTTATTGATGGTTCGTATAGTATAAGACAGTTGTAAAGGTGGAGAAGTCAACACAATGGATGCGTTAGTAAATAAGAGAATAAAACAAGTGCTTAAAGGCGATCAAAACGCATTTGCCGATATTGTGAGTCTCTATCAGCACAAACTGTACCAAGTATGCTATCGAATGTTAGGCAACAAGCAGGAATCTGAGGATATTGCTCAAGAAGCCTTTGTTCGTGCTTATATGAACCTGCATACTTTTGATCAGAAAAGAAAATTTTCTACGTGGCTTTATCGCATAGCGACAAACCTTTGTATAGACCGTATTCGTAAAAAGAAGCCAGATTATTATTTAGATGCGGAAGTAGCTGGTACAGAAGGGCTTGATATGTATTCACAAATTGCAGCAGACGACCAGCTACCAGAGGAACAGTTAGAGCAGATGGAGCTACAAGATCGCATTCAATATGAGATTGGACGTTTGCCGGATAAATATCGTTCAGTTATCGTATTGAAATATATAGAAGAGTTATCGTTACAAGAAATTAGCGAGATTTTGGATATGCCGCTTGGCACGGTGAAAACAAGAATTCATCGCGGACGTGAGGCATTACGTAAACAATTAAACAATCTGTAGGAGGGGGAGCGTCATGAATACTTGTCCAGAGCATATTATAGAATATATGCATGATTATTTAGACGGTGACATTAGTCGTGAGCATGAGCAAGAGCTGAAGGAGCACTTGCATACATGTAATGATTGTAAACAAATGATGCAAGAATTAAGTGAAACAATCGCCTTTGTGAAAAGTGCTTCCCACATTACAGCGCCTCCCGGTTTTGAAACAGCAGTGATGGCTCGCTTACCAAAACCAAAAAGTCGAGTAGGTATACAAAAATGGATACGCCGGCATCCATTCTTTGTGGCAGCAGCAGTATTTTGCTTATTCATGAGCGCTACATTGCTTGGTAGCTTTATGGATGATCAAAACTTCTCTGTGACCAAGCAACCAAATTTAGTAGTGGATGGTCAAACGGTAATTGTGCCTGAAGGAGAAGTGGTGAAGGGCGATATTGTTGTGAAAAATGGCGATTTGATTATTGAAGGTGAAGTTGATGGTGACGTCACAGTAATTAACGGGCAATATATGGCATCTTCAGCAGTCGTTTCAGGTAAAATTGAAGAAATTGATGAAGTGTTTGAATGGTTATGGTATAAGATTAAAAACTCTGTAAAATCAGCCATGACATTTGATGACAAAGACGAAACTAAATAACACTCTATACGTCCTAAACAATAGTGCACGTGAGAGGCTGAAAAGTCTACTCTTTTGAGTAGACTTTTTATTTGAAAAAAGTTACATTGTTAAGAATGTGATATACTTAAATGTGTATGGATTCGTAATGAAAAGTGGGGGATGCCACATGCAAATTATCGAATATTTCACAGATTTAACGCCTGTGAATATTGCTATTAACTTCATTGATGTACTGCTTGTTTGGTACGTTGTCTATAAAGTCTTAACCCTCATTAAAGGTACGAAGGCTGTTCAATTACTAAAAGGGATTTTCGTCATTATTATTGCGCGCATCGCAACAGACCTTTTAGGGTTACAAACGCTTGGTTGGATGCTACAACAAGTAATTGAGTATGGTTTCCTAGCGATTATTATTATATTCCAACCTGAAATTAGGCGTGGGCTTGAGCAGATTGGTCGAGGGAAGCTATTCCAGCGCTCTTCTAGTCAAGTAGAGGAGGAACAGACAAGGCTTATTGAGGCTATGAAAAAATCTGTTAGCTATATGGCCAAACGTCGAATAGGTGCGTTAATTTCTATTGAAAAGGAAACGGGCCTAAATGAATATATTGAAACAGGTATAGGACTAAATGCTGAAATTTCATCAGAGTTGCTTATCAATATCTTTATACCAAATACACCGCTACATGATGGAGCAGTGGTTATGCAAAGAGATAAAATTACAGCAGCAGCCTGTTATTTACCGCTTTCTGAAAGTCCGTTTATTTCAAAAGAGCTAGGAACACGCCACCGTGCTGCCCTTGGCTTAAGTGAAGTGACAGATGCGATTACAATTGTTGTATCAGAGGAAACAGGTGCAATCAGTATTACGTTAAATGGTAATCTCCACCGCAATCTTTCTCTAGAGGAATTCGAAACATTGCTACGCAAAATGTGGTTCGGATCAGCACAGGAATCAAATGCAGCCTCTAAGTTGACTTGGAGGGGGAAAAAGAATGGATAAAATGATGGATAGCCCTTGGGTATTAAGAATTATCGCGCTATTTTTGGCATTTTTGCTTTTTTTCTCAGTTCGTACTGAGCTATCTCCAATAAATAAAACAACATCGAATGAACAGAAAGATGTCATTCATGATGTGCCAGTAGATGTTTATTATGATAATGAAAACTTTATTATCACAGGCTTGCCTGAAACGGTAGATGTTACGATAGAAGGTCCAATGGCATTGGTGCTTAAAACAAAGGCATCAAAGGATTTTTCGGTGTTTGTTGATTTAAGTAACTTATTAATGGGAGAACATGATGTAAATCTACAGTATGAAAATATTTCAGAAAAGCTAGATGTCACATTAGACCCTGAAACAGTACGTGTCAATATTGAGGAAAAAGTAACACAGGAGTTCCGTGTAGACCCTGAAATGAATAGTCGTTTAATTGAAGAGGGCTATATATTGAAGGATATGGTAGCCGATCCACCGACTGTTTATATAACAGGTGCGAAAAGCGCTATTGAAAGCATCAGTTATGTAAAAGCAACTGTTACAGGTGAGCAAGGCTTAAAGCAATCCTTCTCACAGGAAGCGGCAGTAAAAGTATTAGACCGAGATTTGAATAAACTGGATGTTATCATCGAACCTGAAACAGTGAAGGTGCAAATAGACATAGGGGAGTACAGTAGAGAGCTGCCAGTAGTCATAAGAGAAACTGGCAAGGCAGCAAATAATATTACAATCAACTCTTTAACATTGACACCTAAAACAATGAAGGTATATGGTAAAAAGTCGATTATTGATGCTTTAGCAGATATTCCAGTAACGGTTGATTTATCAACAATTACAGAGTCAAAAACTTATGAAATTGATGTAAAGTTACCAGATGGTGTGACAAAAGTGTCTGACAAAAAAGTAAAGGTAGAGGCAGATATTACAAGGACAGAGCAACTAGAACCGCAAGAACAGCAAGAGCAGCAGGGGCAACAACAGGAACAGCAGACGACGCCGACAGTTACAGAGGAAACACCACAATCACCACCTCCAGCTGAGGAAAATGATGTGACTGATGACAATACAACAACTGATGATAAAAATACATCAACAGAAGAAACAGAGAATGTTGATTCTTAGACAATATCTGGCTATAATTTTATGTTGATTCTAAATCAAAACCCAATTAACGTTTGTTTGGCTAAGTAACGGTCTTCGCCAAATAAACGAGCTGTAGGGTTATGAATAGCTACCAATAAATGAACAAAACAGACTTTTTCCAAAAGTAAGCGGACAAGTGTCTTGAAAGTAAAACTTAGTAGGCATGGTCATGCATTGAAGGAGAGAATAAGTAGAATGGGTAAATATTTTGGAACAGATGGCGTCCGTGGCGTCGCGAATAGTGAATTAACACCAGAATTTGCATTTAAGCTTGGTCGTGTAGGCGGCTATGTGCTAACAAAGGATGCGACTGAACGTCCAAAGGTTTTAATAGGTCGTGACACACGTATTTCAGGCGAAATGCTTGAAGGTGCACTCGTTGCTGGTCTTTTATCAATTGGCGTAGAAGTAATGCGTCTTGGAATTATTTCAACACCAGGAGTTGCCTACCTTACTCGAATTATGAGTGCAGATGCAGGCGTCATGATTTCAGCTTCACATAACCCTGTTGCTGACAATGGTATTAAATTTTTTGGCCCTGATGGCTTTAAGCTAACGGATGCCCAAGAAGCCGAAATCGAAGCATTACTAGATGCGCAGGAGGATACATTACCACGTCCAATTGGAGCTGATTTAGGGTCTGTAAGCGATTATTTTGAAGGTGGACAAAAATATATTCAATACTTAAAACAAACAGTGGGTGAAGAGTTTGACGGTATTCATGTAGCACTTGACTGTGCACATGGTGCGACTTCATCACTAGCAACACATCTATTTGCAGATTTAGAGGCTGATATTTCAACAATGGGTGCTTCACCAACAGGCTTAAATATTAATGATGGTGTTGGTTCAACACACCCAGAAAAATTGGCTCAATTTGTAATAGAAAAAGATGCAGATGTTGGTTTAGCGTTTGATGGTGATGGTGATCGTTTAATTGCCATAGATGAAAATGGTAAAATTGTTGATGGCGACCAAATTATGTTTATTATCGGTAAGCATTTAAATACAGTGGGACGTTTGAAAAAGCAAACAATTGTATCAACAGTTATGAGCAATATGGGCTTCTATAAAGCATTAGCGGATAACGGTATGCAAAGCGTGCAAACGGCTGTTGGTGACCGCTATGTTGTAGAAGAAATGCGTGCCAATGACTATAATTTAGGTGGCGAGCAGTCAGGACATATTGTATTCCTAGATTTCAATACAACAGGTGATGGCTTACTAACAGGTATTCAGCTCGTTAACATTATGAAGGCAACAGGCAAAAAGCTATCAGAGCTTGCTGCTGAAATGCAAATCTTCCCTCAACGTCTTGTCAATGTTCGTGTAACAGACAAGCACGCTGTAACTGATAATGCTAAAGTGGCTGCTGTGATTGCACAGGTAGAAGCAGAAATGGCAGGTAATGGCCGTGTCTTAGTACGTCCTTCAGGCACAGAGCCGCTTGTGCGTGTGATGGTGGAAGCTGCTACTGAAGCAGATTGTGAGCGTTATGTAGAGCGTATTG
Source organism: Lysinibacillus sp. NPDC098008 (assembly GCF_044760715.1). NCBI lineage: Bacteria > Bacillati > Bacillota > Bacilli > Caryophanales > Bacillaceae > Lysinibacillus > Lysinibacillus sp. NPDC098008. The sequence goes on along the minus strand of NZ_JBIWBA010000041.1, from coordinate 3,087 downwards.
CAGATGTTGTACGTACAGAAATGGGCTTAGCTGAATAAAGATAGTGAAGCTCAATTTCTCATTGTGTAATGGGAGATTGAGCTTTTTATACGGATAGAATTGTTGAAATGGTGGATAGAGAGGGTGAAGTGATGGATACAATATCAAATAGAGCAGAAGAATCGAATTGTGAGCGATTTGATTCGATAATGTATAACGAAAATTTGACGGATAGCATATGATTGAGTATGATGGAGAGGTTGAAGGAAAGGTCCGACCTTATCCTTGAACAAGCGCAGAAGGAGGGAAGAGAGCGCAAAATCGGAAAACAATTATAGCGCCTGAGCTGAAGAAATCGGACGACAACTATCTTCAGCAGACGAGGTGGAGGTTTATCGAAAATTCGGCGGATGCCTCCCGATCGACATACCCGATTGTCATTTTTCATTTTGAAAGCATTTGAGCGATTGAATGTACAGAAAATGGAGAAGGTATAAGTACAACAATAAATCATTAAAAGAAGCTTCATATATCGAATAGCTTTCACTCAGACGGCTGAGAGGGCACAGTATTGGCACGTAGAGGTATGCTCTATTTTGTATAAAATAAAGCATTACTTATACATTCCAAAAATTCGATAAGATGAGGTCTAATTTGTTATTGTATAAAATTGACAATATCGGAGGACGTAAATTTATGTGTGGAATTGTAGGATATATTGGAGAATTAGATGCAAAGGAAATTTTATTAAAAGGTTTAGAGAAACTAGAATACCGTGGCTACGACTCTGCAGGGATTGCAGTACGCAATGAAGAAGGCGTAACGGTTTTTAAAGAAAAGGGACGTATTGCTGATTTACGTGAGGCAGTAGACAAAGACGTTGTGGCGAAAATTGGTATTGGTCATACACGCTGGGCAACACATGGTGTGCCAAACCGTTTAAATGCCCACCCACATCAAAGTGCATCAGGGCGCTTTACACTTGTGCATAATGGGGTTATTGAAAACTATCATTTACTACAAAAAACATACTTAAAAGGCATCCCAATGCAATCTGATACAGATACAGAGGTTATTGTGCAATTAGTAGAGCTATTTGTGAAGGAAGGTCTAAGCACAGCAGATGCTTTCCGCAAAACTTTATCATTGCTACACGGCTCTTATGCATTAGCGCTATTAGATGCAGAAGCGGCAGATACAATTTTTGTAGCAAAAAATAAATCACCACTTTTAGTAGGTGTTGGTGAAGGCTTTAATGTTGTTGCGTCTGATGCAATGGCAATGCTCCAAGTAACAGATCAATATATTGAGCTTCATGATAAAGAGGTTGTGATTGTACACAAAGACAATGTTATCATTACAAAATTAGATGGCTCTGTAGTAGAGCGTGCATCCTATACAGCAGAGCTTGATATGAGCGATATTGAAAAAGGCACATATCCTCACTATATGTTAAAGGAAATGGATGAGCAGCCTACAGTTATCCGCAAAATTATTCAAGCATATGAAGGTGACAATGGCGATTTAACAATTGATGCTGAAATTTTAGCAGCATTGCAAGCAGCAGACCGTCTATATATTATTGCGGCTGGCACAAGCTATCATGCAGGCTTAATCGGCAAGCAATATTTCGAAAAAATGGCTGGCATCCCAGTAGAGGTGCATATTTCAAGTGAATTTGGCTACAATATGCCACTGCTCTCAGAAAAGCCTTTATTTATCTTTATTACACAATCAGGTGAAACAGCAGATAGCCGTCAAGTGCTTGTGAAAATTAAAGAGCTTGGCTATCCAACATTAACAGTTACAAACGTACCTGGCTCTACACTATCACGTGAAGCAGACCATACACTATTATTACACGCAGGTCCAGAAATTGCTGTAGCTTCTACAAAAGCTTATGTGGCACAAGTAGCTGTCCTTGCTTTAACAGCCTATGTAACAGCAAGGGCAAATGGCAAAGGCTTAGAATTTGACCTAAAACAAGAGCTTGCCATTGCGGCAAACGGTATCCAAACAATTATTGACTCCAAAGATGTTTTAGAGGACATCGCAGAGGATTACTTAAAAATCGCACGCAATGCTTTCTTTATCGGTCGCAATATTGACTTCTACGTAAGCCTTGAAGGAGCTTTAAAACTAAAAGAAATCTCTTATATTCAAGCAGAGGGCTTTGCAGGTGGCGAGCTGAAGCATGGAACAATTGCTCTAATCGAAGAAGGCACACCAGTATTTGCACTTGTTACACAGGAGGCAGTGGCATTAAATATCCGCGGCAATGTTAAAGAGGTAGCAGCTCGTGGTGCATACCCATGTATTATCGCAATGGCTGGTATCGACGAGGATGGCGACCGTCTAGTAATTCCACACGTTCATGAATTACTAACACCACTTGTAGCAGTAGTGCCATTACAGCTAATTAGCTATTACGCAGCACTACACCGCCGCTGTGACGTAGACAAACCACGTAACCTCGCAAAATCGGTGACTGTGGAGTAAGTGGTTTTGGGTTGGAGTGTTTTTTTTGTTCGAATAATAAAGTTGTTTAATTTACATTATCGAGATTTAAATTAAGGAGTGATAGATGTTAGTCATTGACTAATATCTATCACTCCTTTACTTCTTGTCTGTCTTCACCCAATAAACTCGCTCCTAACCAAAAAAACTCGGTTCAGGTCAAAAAAAGTCGGTAGAGTAGAAACAAGGGTTAAGGAAGAAATAGGGAATTAAAGAGCAAGATTAAAATTGAAAAAAGCCAGAAGGAATAAGGGGTTCAAGCCTTTATTCCTTTTTCTTTTCCCCTAAAACCTAATCCCTTAACTCTACTCTGGAACGACTTTTTTAGTCCAAAATGGTTGTAAAATCTGAACAAAAATTAGATGAATGTGGGGAAAATGCGGGAACGACTTTATTAGGAGGGTAATAATGGAAAAGGGCTTGAGGCGTTGGGGGAGTAAGAGTTGGTAAGGGTTAAGGGAGGAGGGGAGTTGGAACGAGTTTTTTGGGTGGATACAAGAACGTTCCTAAAACCGAAAGTTTCCTGATTCGATTCAGGCAGACCTTCGGTCTTTTTATGCCCGAAAAAAGGCGGGGAAAAGGGCGAGAAAC
>NZ_JBIWBA010000040.1:0-15304 GCF_044760715.1 Lysinibacillus sp. NPDC098008 | reverse complement strand
GAAATCAACGGCATCGAAGAAAAAGAGAGTACAGGAACGAATATTCGTTCCTGTACTCTCTCACTTGTGCCTGAGGGACTTTTTCAGTGCCCTCTGCTACACCAACAGTATTTGTTGAAACAGGTAAAAAAGTTGGTTTAGACGATGATGATCTAAAACAAGTTGGAGAAATTGTATACTTTGGTGATGCAGTTTTAACAACAGCTAAATTAACTGTAAATGGTAAAGACACTACATCTGCTACAGTTTCAGATCGTGCAGAATTCACTTACCAAAGCGTAGACCAAAATGGTAAACACTACTTTGATAAAGAATTCCTTGTTACTTTCCAATTAGAAACTACATTTAGTGGTGCAACAGTTTATGCAGCTGATGGTACAACAGTTTTAGGAACAGTTAACCAAGGTAGTATGGAATCAAATAAATTTGTTCGCAACACACAAAATGGTAAAGCTACAATCTTTGTAGAAGCTGGAAACGGTACAACTGTTACTGTAAATGCTTCAGGTGGTTCATTCGCTAACCAAACAGCATCTGCTACTTTCAATAAAGTAACTAATGAAGGTATTGCACCTGGTCAACAAGTTCATGGTAAAGTTGTTGCAGTTGACAAAGATAATAACCGAATCTTATTATCTGATTCAAAAGGTGAAACAATTTACGAATTGTCATACGCTGATGCAGAATTATACATTAAAGGTGTTGCTCACTTAGAATCAACATTTGAAGATGGACCTAATAGTTTATCTGTAGGTGACGAATTATTATTCACACAGGCTACTGATACTACAAAAGCTAAATTTGATAATAAAGATGTTAATATTACAAATTCACTTAAAATTAAAGAAAATGCTAAAGTTGTATTATCATTCGAAAACTCAGAATATGATTTCGATGGTCAAATTTTAGGTGATGCTGCTACTAAAGCTGCAAAAGTTGAAATTCAAGGTAATAATGTAACACTTAAAAACCTTATCTTAGAGGGCGATCTTGAAGTTACAAGTAAAGTAACAGCAGATGCTACATTAGATAAGGTAACTGTAAGTGGTGTTACTACTGTTAATGGTGGAGCTAAATTCAAAGTAAAAAATAATTCTAACCTTGGTGTAGTAATTCTAAATGTTAAAGAAGAGGTTGAATTAACAAACTCTGCAATTGCTGAGCTAGTTGCAAAAGTAACAGGTTCTAAAGTAACAGGTACTGGTACAATTACTACTTTATCAGCACCTGCTGATGTAACAGCACCTACTGTTGATTCTACTGTAACAGTTTCTAATAGAGCTGCAGAAGTTCCATTTACTGCTACAACAACAAGTGGTGATACTGTAACATTAACATTTACTGCTGGTACAAATGCTACGAATATTACTTCAACTCCAGGTACAGTTGGAGCAGGTACTACTGCTGATACAGCAACTATTACATTTGCTAATGCAGCTGGTAAAACATTTGAAGTGAAATTCACTCAAAATGGTGTAGTAAAAACTTACACTGTAGTTGCTGGTTCTTTAGGTAATACAGCTACAATCACTCGTAAATACTAATTTATAAATTAATATAGCAAGTGATATCACAAAAAAGACTATTGACAAACTTTGATTTGTCAATAGTCTTTTTCATTGTGAGGTCTAATTCGTCCAGTTGTTATCATTAAGCGGTATATACCTTAACCAAAATGATTGGTTCTATAATATTTGTTGGGGTTATGGAACAATCAAAGCCATAAAAAAGCACAAAGAATGTTTTTTATTCAATTGTAGGTAAAATTAAAAACATTCTTTGTGCTTTGTTCTTCTGTCTGTCCTTGAATTGGATTTGGCCATCAACTTATGTAGGTTATGGTCATTTTATATATACACATACCTGTATTTTTATCATTACTCATGTTGCTTGACATGGAGCCTCTATCGGTATGAATTCAGCTAATGAAGCCAAGCAGGAAACTTAGCTGGCTTGATAGCCTATCATACCGAAACCTCCATATCAAGCGTAGCTATACAGAATATTATGCAGGTACTTCATGACCATTTCATGCATTTCTTAATGGCTATAACCACTTGAATTGACGCCTTTATAGTATTAGATAGATGCGTCTGAAAAATATGTATATTTAATTGCGAGTTTACACAAATATGATAGAGTCTGGTAATAGATATTGTTTGAATTCAGGTCTATATTCTTCTATAAGTTCAAAATATAAAAAAGAAAGACTCTGTAGAGATTTCTCCCATACAGAGTCTTTTCATTTTAGATACTATAAATTAATTTTTAGATGTTACAGTCCAAGCTTTTGTTTTTGAATCATAAGCCACTGCATATTTTAAACCTTTGTATGTTACTACAAATGATTTAGTTGTAATATCAGCACCAGCAAGAGTTGCTTTTAATTCCTTATCTGTAACTTCTGTAACTGCTACAGCTGCAGTATCAGCAGTTGAAGGGAATTCAACTTTAACATCTGAAGCTTTTACATTTTCAGTAAATGTTAATGTGACAGATGCAGTATCACCAGAAGTAGTAGCTACTGTAAATTGTTTAGCAATATCAGAAGCTTTTACTTCGTTTTCTGGTGCTTTGTAACCTGCTTTTGTTGTATCAAGTGTTGCACCATCTTTAAGGATAGCTGTTGTTACTGTACCAGCACCAGTGAAGAAAGAACCGCTCGCTGCTTTTTCTACTTCTACAACATCGATAGAAGAAGTTGCATCAAGTTTGATGTGTTCTTTTGTATTTAATACTAGTTTGTTAAGTTGTGAACCAGTTAAAGTAATAGTGTTTCCATCACCTTGGTTAACAGTTACAGTACCAGATACTGTCACATTGTTTAATGCAAAGTCATTAAGGATTTGAGCTTCAGTAGCATTTGTATTACCAACTGTTACATTACCTACAATGTCTACATTGCTAAGTTGGATGTTATCTCCATTAATTTGGAAATTAGCATTTACAGTTTGACCACCAAAGTCATAATTCTTAGCTGTTGATGTATGATCTCCAGCAATAATAAATGCTTTGCGGTTTGAATCTGCTGTGTTTACTGTGATTCCTGATTGAACGTCTAAGTTATCAAATTTAGCTTTACCATTAGCATCTGCTTTTTGTGTAAATAGTAATTCTTCGCCAATTTGTAACTGTTGTTCAAATGTTAATTCTGATACGCCTACACCTTTAAGGTATAACTCATCTTTTTCAAACTTCAGGTCGTAAATCTTCTCACCTTTAGAGTCTGTTAATAAGATACGGTCATTGTTTGTATCAATAGCGATTACGCGACCACGTACAGATTGACCAAATTCAACACCTTCATTGTTTAATGTAGTGAATGTTGCACTTGCGTTTAAGACTGGTAAAGATCCTGCGCTTGCAACTACATCTACACGGTTACCTCTTGCAGACTTCACTTTAATATCTGCTTTACCTTGTGCTGATCTCACATCGAATGATTTAGTGCTACCAATAGCTACAGTCTCAACACGTGAAGCACCGTTTCTATCAATGTATTCTACAGTCGCTGGTGCGAATGTTGTTGATACTTGGAAAGTAGCAACAAAATCATTTGAGCCACGTACATAGTAGTGTTTTTTGTTTTGATCAGTTGATTGGTAAGAGAATGTTACTTCTTCTGCAACAGATTTAGAAGCAGTATCTTCACCATCAATTGTTAATTTTGCACTTGTGATAGTACGGTCACCGAAGTATACGATTTCTCCTACTTCTTGTGCATCATTTTTATCTAAACCAGTTTTATCACCAGTTTCTAAGAATGCTGTTGGTGTTGCATAGCTATCACGGCCACCAATTACTGTGAATGATACTTGACCTTTAGCATCAGTTAATAAAGAGAATTCTGCTTCATCTTTTGTAAAGTCGCTTACTTTATGAACTGTATGTGAGTTATTATCAATGAAGTAAATTGGTGTTGTTGATGCAGCTGATGCAGATTTTGCTGAACCGTATTTTAAGCTTACTTTCACTACTTGTCCTGATTGTGCTGCTTTACCATCTTTATCTGTATAAGTTACTTTATAATCACGACCACCTGTATTTGCTAAGTCAGCATCAAGGGCTTCGTTTTTCTCTTTTAAGGAACCAGTGTATGAATATTTAGAAAGGTGACCAGTAAGTTGGTTAGTTTTTCTAGTTGGGAAATTACCTGCTCCTTCTAAAGTAGTTACACCTGATACAGCTGTACTACCAAGTTCTACATAAACAAATCCTGATGGCACTACTTCGCCAGAACGTAGTGGGTTAGCACTGTTAATTTTAGTTGCTCCTGCTGGAATTGCTGATGGATCTGCACCAGTTAATTGTCCATTTGGATCGCGAACTAATACTAAAGTGCCATTGCGGTACTCGTAATTTCCGTTACGATCAAAGCTTTCGTCATATGCAGAAGCGTCTTTTGTACCAATTGATTCAACTTTTAAATTTAATACTTGCTCTTTTGCAAATGTAACTGGTGATGCAAATGCTACTAGCTCTGTTTTGTCAAAGCGGTCAACTGTTGCATTTGTATTTCCTACTGCATTATCTACCCATACAAATGGTGTTACTGTTTCGCTTGAACCAGTTAATGTGAATGTAGCTTCACCTTTAGAATCTAATTTAACTCGTACAGCATTGAAACGATTTGTTTCAGTTGAATTAGTTGTTGTGAATTGACCTGGGTAACCTAAGTTTCTACCGTCATTATCAATCACTGTTACGTTTTTGTTTGCTTTGTCCGGTGCAACATTTACGTTATCTAAGTAACCAACGTTGATGTGGCTTATACGATATTTCTGTTCTAATTCAGCAGCATTGTTTACACCTGCTACTTTCACTTTGTAGACTTTTTTCGCACCATTGTTTAATTTATTACCTGTTGTTACTTCAGTAATTGTTAATGGTTGAGTGTTTGCCCAATATACTTTTGAGAAGTCACGTACAGTTGGGTTACCAGTTGCGTATACTTGTACTTCATCGTTTGCTGTTAAGTTTTGTGACGTTGAAGCATAACGAGTATACGTATAAGTAGCTACACCGTTTTCATCAGTTGTTGCTTCAGCAATGATTGGTTGGTTTAAAGATGCATATGCAGTATCTTTATTTGAAGCATCAATAATATTAAACGTAACAGGGATACCTGCTTTAGATTGGCCTTCACCTACAGCAACTTGTGCTTTTAAAGTAACTTGTGTACCAAGTGGTGCTTGTTGAGATTTGTGAGATTTCACTTGTGTAGTTGTTTCTTTACCAATCTCGCCCTCTACTACTGGGTTTTCATATTCAACTACTGATACAGCAGTTGGAATAACAGCAGCTACACCTTTGAATCCACCGATTACTTCATCTTTATAAGAAAGAACGTATTCTTTTTCAGCAGTTTGTGATGCTGTAGTTAAAACAACCACTTTTTTGTTTGATTGTTTGATTGCTGCATTTTTGATTTCTAAACCATCGATGCTGAAATCGCTAGCTTTTACAGAATCAAGCTCTTCATCAAATGTTACTTCAACAGTCGTGTTGTTAATTGCTTTTACAAATGTATCAACTGGAGTTTCGTTGTTCACTTTGTTAAGTGTACGTTGGAATGTTAAAGCAAAGTCTTGACGAGTGATTGAGTTGTTAGGGTTAAGACGGTTTGTGTCAGTACCTTCGAAGATGCCGTTTGCTACAGCGATTTCTAGGTATTTCTTAGCCCAAGGTTTGATTTGAGAAGAGTCAGCAAAACCAGTTACATCTGCTTCACCTTCTAATTCGAAAGCTTCTACTAAAATTTTAGCAGCTTCAGAACGAGTTAAGTTTTTGCTTGGTGCGAATTCAGTTGTGCTCACACCTTCAAAAATGCCATGTTCTACAACAGCTGTAATTGAGTTGTAGTACCAAGCGCCTTTTTTCACGTCCTTGAAGTTTACATTGCCGCTAGCGTCTAAGTCTAATGCTTTAGCAAAGATTTCAGCAGCTTCTGCACGAGAGATTGTATTTAGTGGGTTAAAGTTCCCTTTAGTGTCACCTTGGATTACTCCAGAGTCTACTAAACTTTGAACCGCTTCTTTCGCGTATCCAGAAACTTTATTTAAGTCATTTATTTGTGCAGCAGATGCTACAGGAACGATTGCTGATGCAACTAATGCAGCTGTTGCTGATGCCGCGAAGAACTTACGGCCTTTGTTTTGCTTTGCCATTAATGTATTCCTCCCTAGATTTCAAAAAATAATATTCATTCATTGAAAACTATATTACCCCTTATTAGTTACCTAACTATATGTATTATAGTTTTCATGAACAATACAAAACTAAAGCAAATTTGTTAGTAAAGTTACTAGAAAAAGCGTAGTAGAATACCATTCTAGTAATCTTATTCACTTTCTACAATAATATAACACTATCTCTTCCAAATTTCAAGCATTGAACATAAATTTAGGTAAGGAAGTTTTTTTTACCATAGTAAATATGGGTTTAAGTAGATTCCTACAAACTCCCTACTATTTATTGTCTCAATTGGATTGGTAATTGATAGCTACGTTACCTATTATACATAACTCTCAATAATAACCAAGCATTTTTTGGAACAGTTACGAAATTGTCAAAAATTAAAGTTTATCGTAATAAATCAGTTATATTTGTAAAGAAACCGAAATATATGCTGTAGTTTTGTAGTTTCTTCTTATTAATATAGAAAGCTGTTCTGATGTTGTAATAATAGATGTGCTGTTTTTATGCTACACTTTTAATAGTTTGATAGGATGGTACTATCAACGATTGAAGGGAGCTTGGGAAATGAAACGTACATTACCTCTTTATGGGGCGGTGCTTGCTGGAATGTTATATCTTGCGCCTACTACGGCAGCGGCAGAGAATATTTCGAAGCATTGGGCCTACCATGAAATGAACTATCTTATTACAAATGATTTAATGAAGGGAGATGAGTTTGGTCATTATCGTCCAAATGATGCTGTAACGCGTGCGGAGTTTGCTGCATTCCTTGTGCGAACGCTGAACTTACCTACAGCGTCTAGCAGTCAGTCGTTTGTCGATGTAAAAAAAGGTGATTGGTATTACGGCGTTATTCAGCAGGCTAGCTATTATGGGCTTATTAAGGGCGATGACCAGGGTAGATTTAATCCACAAGCGCATATTGATCGGCAACAGATGGCAGCGATGCTCAAAAGGGCTCTTAATTATTTAGATATTCCAACAGCTAACTCCCCTATTACGTTTAATGATCGTACACGAATTGCAAAATGGGCATATGCAGATGTACAGGCTGTTGTTTCGGCAGGGCTGCTTGCTGGAAAGCCTAATAATCAATTTGCGCCACTTGCTCAAACAACACGTGCAGAGGCAGCAACTGTGCTTTATCGTTTAATTCATTTAGAAAAGCCTACTTCTGGTGGAAAGCAGTCGATTATCACAAACTACTCACACGATTATGCTAGTGTTGTTAGTAAGCAGGCTGCTAATAGTTCAAAGGTGGATGGTGCTGGTGTTTTCACGGCTAGCGAGGCACTAGTGTCATACTATGTACATCCAAAAAGCTTTATGCAAGATAGCCCAGCCTATTATCAATTTTTAAAGCTTTCGACTGTTGTCGATAATTTAAGTGCTAAAGAGCTGAATGAGAAGGTACTTGCGAATAAAGGAAACTTAGCAAATATGGGGGATGCCTTTGTACAGGCAGGGATTGACAATACTGTGAACGCAATTTATTTATTGTCACATGCATTACATGAAACAGGCAATGGCTCCTCAGCGCTTATTAAAGGCATCGAGGTTGGTCTTGATGACAATGGTAAGCCTGTGATGGTAACGGCGGACAATCGTGAGCGTTTAACAGATATTAAGACAACCTATAATGCATATGGTATTGGTGCGATTGATGCGGATGCCAATAAATATGGTGCTGAGCGTGCTTATAGCAATGGCTGGTTCACTGTGAAGGACGCTATTATCGGTGGCGCAGCGTTTGTGAAAGAGCAGTATATTAGTAAAGGACAAGATACGTTATATAAAATGCGCTGGAATCCTGATAATCCAACTGTTCATCAATATGCTACACATGTAAGATGGGCAGAGATTCAGGCGAAAAAGATTTATGACCTGTATGAATTAATCGGTGCACAGAAGACGGCGAATTTAGTGTTTGATGTGCCAAACTATAAAGGACAACCTTCTACTGTGGCATTGCCAAGTCCAGCGAAGCAATATGCGCTACATCCTGCTTTAGCGGGAGCAACTGGTATGACGACGATGGATGTAAGCATTAAAACATATCCAAATACAGCAGATGCCGCTTCTATTATTACAACATTGCCAAAGGATACGAAGTTAAGAGTGCTTGGTGAGAATGGCGGATGGTTACAGGTGCGAGCAGATGGACATGAGGGCTGGATACTTGCGAAAGATGCAAGTCTTGAAAATAGCCTACAAGTCATCAATATGACGATTATGCTAAATGTTCGTAGTGAGCCATCTACAACAAGTAGCATTGTCGGAACGGTGAAACCAAATGGCTTTATTATTGGTGCGGTAGATGCTGAGGGTAAATTTATTACAGAGGGCAATTGGTATCAGGTAATTTACGATGGCAAAAAAGGCTGGGTTCATAGCGATTATATTGTCAAAAAATAATCTAGTTGTGAGGAGTGCGATAATATTTCGCACTCCTTTTTTTGGCTCTATATAATAGTAGAAACTCGAATTTTTTATGGGAATGGTATTTGTGTGTTCTTTTTTGGGTGAGGTATTTTTTATGTGATTATTAACTTGATGAAAGTGATCATTAATCTGGGGAAATCGCTCATAAACTTCAACCGAGTGATCATTAACCTCAAAAGACCGCTCTATAACCGTTACTAACGAAAATTTCCTGTCAGAAATGCTTTTATGGTATGATAGATTGCAGTGAAAAAGGAATTACAGAAAGGTTTGAGCATGATATGAAGTATGTAACGATTATGGGTATCCCCTTTTTACATATTAATCAGCAAGGGTTTGTTGATTTACTCGTTGATCGTATTGAACAGCAAGAAAAGACCTTCGTTGTCACTGCTAATCCTGAAGTGGTGATGCAGGCAAATGCAAATCCGACTGTTATGGGGTATTTACAGCAGGCAACGTACATTTGTGCAGATGGCATTGGTGTTGTGAAAGCAGCACAAATTCTTGGCGAATCATTACCTGAGCGTGTCACTGGCTATGATACGATGGTGCGCCTTTTAGAGGTTGGACAGCAAAAGCGCTTTAAAATTTATTTATTGGGCGCACAAAAAGACACGATTGAAAAAACTGTAGCGAATATTCGCAAGACGTATCCAAATGTTGAGGTTGTTGGCTATCATGATGGATTTTTTGACTGGCATAACAGTACTATTGCAGAGGAAATCGCTGCGCTACAGCCTGACCTTGTGTTTGTAGCATTAGGTGTACCAAGGCAGGAAAAATGGATTACGGAAAATCTTGGGCAATTTTCAAAGGGTGTCTTTATCGGTGTAGGTGGCTCCTTTGATGTTATCGCTGGCACTGTCAAGCGTGCGCCCATTATTTGGCAAAAGCTAAACCTTGAATGGTTCTATCGATTGCTACGCCAGCCAAGTCGTTTTGGGAGAATGCTTGTACTTCCCCGCTTTGCACTGAAGGTTTTCACATCAAAGCTTAAAGGTCAAGGTGCAGCAAAATGAGTCAATCAACCTTTGTGAAAAGCACCCTAGTCTTAACAGTTGCTACATTGCTATCAAAAATAATTGGCAGTATGTTCCGTATCCCACTGCAAAATATTGCTGGGGATGATGTACTCGGAATTTTTAGTCTTGTCTATCCTGTTTATATGGTGGCATTGTACTTATCTGTGGCGGGTATTCCAATCGCCATTTCGAAGCTAATTGCAGAAGCCAAGACGCAAAATGATGCAACAAAAATCAAGAAAATTTATGTAACCGCAAGCATCCTTGCTCTATCCTTTGGCGTCATTAGTTTTACAATCATCTACGGCTTTTCTAGTCAAATTGCCAATGCGCTTGGTGGGCCTTCAACAGAAATTGCATTAATTGTTGTTGCCCTTACATTGCTTGTTGCACCATATATGGCTGTGTATCGAGGATTTTTCCAAGGCTTTGGTGATATGCGCCCTACTGCTATTTCTCAAGTAGTTGAGCAGTTTGTGCGTGTTGCGTTAATTTTACTTGTTGCCTATTTCCTTGTTGCTATGAATTATTCGAATGATATTGTAGCTGGTGGTATTATGGCCGGCTCTGTTATTGGCGCATTGAGCTCATTGCTTTATTTACGTCTTAAATATTTCCGTTCTTCGTTTAAAGTAACAAGCAAGGAGAAATATGCTGCTAAAGATTTTTCTATGTGGAGTAAAACTATTTTAAAAATCTCCATCCCTATTGCAATTGGCTCTGTCACAATGGCACTCTTTAATTTTGTGGACTCCTTCACAGTTTCCTATGGGTTAAGAAGTGCAGGAGCAGATGCTAGTGAAATTAACTATCTTTATGGTATTTATGGTCGAGGATTAACATTGGTGCAAATTACAACCGTTTTTGCCTCTTCGATTATTCTACCGCTTGTGCCGTTAATTACAACGAAGCTTGCGGAAAATAAGCTGGATGATACACGTAGCATTATTGAGCAAACACATCGTATGACACATCTTATTTCCTGGCCAGCTGCTATTGGGCTTCTAGCCTTAACCTTGCCTTTAAATCTAGCCCTTTTTAAAGACTTAGAGGGAAGCTTAATGTTAGCAATGATTAACCTTAGCTCTGTTTTTACATCCTTAACGCTGCTTGGTACGGGAATTTTGCAAGGGATGAATGCAGCGAAAGCAGGGGCATTGATTATTATAAGTGGTGTTGTGCTTAAAATATTTGCCAATATCTTCTTTATTCAGGCATTTGGTCTTGATGGTGCTGCCTATGCAACATTGTTTGTATACCTTGTGTTATTTATTGTGAATTCTATTGTTATTTATCGTATGATTCGCTTTACTGTTCTTGGAGCAGATACAATTAAAATGATTGTGGCTTCAATTGTTATGGGCGCACTTGTTGGTTTACCAACATTATGGCTGGATATTGCAGATTGGTCACGATTATGGGCACTTGGGTATTTGATTGTCACAATTACAATTGGAGGAGCTATTTACTTCCTTCTACTATGGGTAATGAAAGCTATTCATAAACAAGATTTAAAGAAAATCCCGATTATCGGCAAAAGATTTTCATAAATAGGAGAGGTAGAACATTTATGTCAAAACAGAAATGGCTTTGGGGAATCATTGTTCTTTTACTCATCGTTTCCTCGACAGGTATGGTGATGAGGTGGAATGCTGAGCAATCCAATAATACGTATGAAATGGTCATTCCCCTTGATGAAATACAAACTGCTAGTAAAAATAGCGATTTAACAATGGAGGAGATTTTTTCTTCTTTAAAGGAGGCTGGGCTTACAACGGTTAGCTTAGAGCCTCTAACGTTAAGGGAAATGGAAAAGCAAAACCTTATTACAATCTATGAGGAGAATGAATTAGCAGCACAGCTATTGTTTACACCGTATAAAGACGATATTGATGTCACAAAGCGTGGATATTATATTCGAGTGCCTGATAACACAAGCTATCAGCAGCTTATTATGGATAGTGTGCAGCCAGAGGAGGTGCAGGTAGGAGAAGAGGCTTTCTATTTCTTACCTACTGCTAATCATCATTATGACTTAAAAACACCAATTGGCTATGACCAGCCTGCTATTGATATGATTAGTGAGCATGGGCTTGCACATATTTTTAAAGTTGAGAATGCAAGTAATGAAGTAGCGAATGAACAATTAGTGCATCAATTATTGACACTAAAGGATGCATCTGCTGGTCGTTTGCTTGGTTCAGGTGATGAAGCAATTGGCTTTGGAGAAGAAAACGGACATGTATTAGTGGAAAAATTAAAGGATGCTGGCTATTCCTTCTATACAATTGAGAGTAACCCACTAAAAGGCGAAAATAAAATCGCTCAAATTACAGATTACAATATGATTCGTTTGCATAGCATTAATGTTAATCGCGAAACAAAGCTAACATTAAATGCGAGCATTGATCGTACAACAAGAGCTGTAAAGGAACGTAATATCCGTTCTATTTTCTATCATATTAAAACATCAGGCAATCCACATGAAAATATTAAAGAAACGATTGAATACTTAACAGGCGTTCAAGATACTATGCCAAATCATTTCAAACTAGGTGAGCCAAAGCCGTTTGATAAGGTAACAATTCCTATTTGGGTAACGGCACTTGTATTGCTAGCAGGTATTGTATTTACGTTCGTTATTACGGAATTAGTGAAATGGATGCCTTTACGCCTAGCAGCTGCTGGCTTTATGGCACTGTTAGCCATTGCGTACTTCCTACTAAAAAGCACCCTATTCTTACAGGCATTTGCATTAATTATTGCAGTTCTTGCACCAACATATGCGGTTATTAAAGCTGCAAACGGCTCTACACAAATATCAAAAATATTGATTCAATACTTAAAGGCAGTAGCTATTAGCCTTATCGGTATTGTGATTGTGATTGGTTTATTAAATGGCAATGCCTTTATAACAGGTTTTGCAACATTTAAGGGTGTGAAGCTTGTTTACTTGATTCCAATTTTAGGTGTATTACTATTTACAATTATTGAAATCAATCGACTAGCTGATCAAAATATTAAAAAATCCTTATCAAATACTGTGACATTATTAAATAAAGAGCTGAAATATTGGCATGTGCTGTTATTAGTGATTGTGGCAGGTGTTGGATTATTTTATATTAGTCGAACAGGTAACTCTGGCTCTGTTAGTGAGCTTGAGCTAGCATTTAGACAATGGCTTGAAAACACATTATATGTTCGTCCAAGAACGAAGGAATTTTTAATTGGTTTCCCATTCTTTGTTTTAGCATTATATGTAATGGGCATTAATCGCAAATGGGGTAGCATCCTGCTTGTACCAGGCGTTATCGGCTTCCTATCTATCGTCAATACCTTTACACATCTACACATTCCAGTAGCAGTTTCTGTATTGCGTACATGCTATAGTGTCGTTCTTGGCTTTGTTATAGGGCTTATCTTTATTTTAATTTTTAAACTTATCTATCGTTGGGCTTCTAAGGCAATCGCGAGGTGGACATAATGCATATTGTATTATCTGGCTATTACGGATTTGATAATGTTGGGGATGATGCGATTCTTCTAGCGATTATCCAATCTTTAAAGAAATGGCAGCCAGCTATTGAGATTACTGTCTTATCCAATAACCCAGCCGCTACAGAGCAAACATATGGTGTAAAGGCGGTTAATCGCTGGAAGCTAAAAGAAATCCGCCAATTATTGAAAACAGCGGATGGTTTAATTAGTGGCGGCGGCAGTCTTATGCAGGATCAAACAAGCATGAAGACGATTCCTTACTATGCGGGCATTATTCAAATGGCAAAATGGCTAAAGAAGCCTGTCTTTGTCTATGCCCAAGGTATGGGTCCGATTAATCACCCAATTAGTAAGTTTATTGTTCGTCAGGCACTAACAAAGATTGCACAAATTACAGTTCGGGATAAAGCTTCTCAAACACTGTTAACAGAGATCGGTATACAAAAAGAGGCTACGATTGTACCTGATCCTGTAATGGGGCTTAATGGTGATGACTTCCATTGTGAATGGCTGGTTAACGAAGCATTATTAGATGAAAGCTATATTGCGGTAAGTGTTCGTGACTGGCCATCTGCAATAGTGTATAAGGAAAAGATTGCACATAGTCTTGACCAGCTAGCACGTCAAGGTGAGCGTATTGTCTTTGTACCAATGCACGGTGAGCATGATTTAAAAACATCAGCAGAAGTAGCTGCGCTTATGCAGGAAAAAAGTATAGTAGCACCTGCTGACTTATCAATTGAAGAAAAAATTGGTGTTATTGGGCAATCACAGCTGCTAATTGGTATGCGCCTACATTCCTTAATCTTCTCAGCTATTTATGCAACACCATTTATTGCGATTTCTTATGATCCAAAAATTGATGCATTTGCTGAAATTGTTGAACAGCCTGTTATTGGGCATGTGGAGGTAGATGATTGGAATGGCGTAACATTGTTTGAGCAGGCTGTCGCTATTCTGGAATCTTATAATTCCGTACAAGAAAAGCTAAGTCAGGCTGTTCGCCCATTGCAAAATGAAGCAACAGCTACAGCAAAATTAGCACTTGAAGCCTTTGGCAAACATTAAAAAAATGATGAATTTCAATGCTCGTTGAAATTCATCATTTTTTTGTGACTTCTAATAAGGTTAAAATCGACTGTGCTTGCTGCATATGCATTGCCAGCACATATTGACTTGCCTGCATTAAAATCTGTGCCTTCACCATATTCATCATCTCTTTTGCAATATCGGCATCTCGAATACGGGATTCAGCATCCTGTAAGTTATCAGCGGTGTTAACATTTACATTGTATGCATGCTCCAAGCGATTTTGATAAGCTCCAAGGCGTGAGCGCTCATGGGATACTTGCTTTAGGGCATCATCCATTGAGGAAATAGCTTGATTTGCCTCCTCACGTGTAGCAATGGAAGTATCTCGTAAACCAAGTGCTTCAGCGCCCACATCATTGATAAATAGCTCAATATGCTGCCCTGCATTTGCCCCTGCTTGAATTTTAATGCCATTTGTTGAATGCTCTCCGTTAAGCAATGCTTTTGTATTAAATTCTGTATCTGTTGAAATACGCTGGATTTCCTTTTTTAATTCTTGAAATTCTAAATCAAGCTGTGCACGGTCGTCATCTGTTAAAGTATCATTGGCTGCCTGCACTGCCAGCTCACGCATGCGCTGGACAATTGCATGTGTTTCATTTAATGCTCCCTCTGCTGTTTGCACAAGTGAAATACCGTCCTGTATATTTTTAGCTGCCATATTTAAGCCACGAATTTGAGCCCGCATCTTTTCGGAAATCGCAAGACCTGCTGGATCATCCGCTGCACTATTGATGCGATAGCCCGTAGAAATTCGCAGCATTGCTTTATTCATCGTGTTATAATGCTGATTCATATTTCGCAGAATAGACATCCCTGTCGCTGACCATTTCCCAAGCATGCTCTCACCACCTTTCCAGCTGATTATTTTTAAAAATATAACGCTAATTTTATGCCATTCGGATTTCACAATTGTTTGCGCCCATAAAATAAGCAGTCTTTGATTGGTGTATACTATATATAAGGTGATTAACTTTTAGACTTACACTCTTTTTCTTCGTTTTCCTGTATACTATTCTTAATAGATATGAAACGGAGAAAAATGATGC
>NZ_JBIWBA010000039.1:9844-16459 GCF_044760715.1 Lysinibacillus sp. NPDC098008 | reverse complement strand
TATCCCCAGTCAGGACAATTTGAAGCGTTCAAGATATTAACGTCCCTTGAACATCGGGAATGTGATGCTACTTTTCACATGGTACTAGGACCCTTATTTCATGGTATTACCATTTTCATTATATTAATACACATTTCGAAAATTATTTTGAACTGTTTAGTAGCGTAACTGGTTTATATCTATCCCCAGTCAGGACAATTTGAAGCGTTCAAGATATTAACGTCCCTTGAACATCGGGAATGTGATGCTACTTTTCACATGGTACTAGGACCCTTGTTATATGGTATTACCACTTTCATTATATAATACACATTTTATTAGTCAATTAATATTTCTTTTGAGAAATGGATTAGGATTTACTTTCTTGTCATTTGGAAGGATAAATTTAAATGGGTGATGGTTATACTTTGTATTGCACTTTTGATACTTTGTATGAAGAGGATACTTCTTATAAGTGGGATATCTTACATGAATTCGAATAGATTCCGTCCTACATTAGCAGCCCATAAAAGTTTATTTTGGGAAAGTCCACCTAATCGGCTCATCTACCAAATACGATAGTAAATCAACTAAATTATAAGACTCATCTGTTTCTTTCCTTATATATTTTAGTACCTGCTTTAATTCTTTCTTTCTAGATTTGTCTAACGAATCTAGGTAACTTTCAACATATCTCTCTATAAAAACCTTATCTATGATACTTTCATAAAGCAAAATGGCTGCAATTCTTGAAACCGAACAATCTAATGCATACGAAAGAGCACGCAATATTTCATAAACGTCATTTTTCAAGCGAAAAGAAATGCGATCAGTTTCACCATCTTCAGTTTTTGCTATTCGCTCATTCTGTAAATTTCCTATATAAAAAGTGTTATTTATACGAATATCCCTTATAAAATTCTTTGATAAGGACTTTAAAATATCTGTATTTTCAAATAAAGCATTTTTCAAAAGTAACTCACTTACATCCTTGACTGGTGTTCTTGTAATAAATGATAAACGATAGATGGAATCTTTTAATTCTAAGCTAATAGTAGGTTTGATATCTCGCTTCTTGTCGCTTCTAACTTTCCGTTTACGCTCCTCTACTGTCAACATTCTTCCTCCTCATTTTTCACTATTAAGAATTGAACAATGTCCTGATGTACCAGGGATAAATCATTGTATGCCACATTGTATATTCAGTATGCCTAATTAAAATAACGACTTTGTTCCAGATTTATTAAAAACCTATAAAATAAATAAATCTAGGACACTTCTCAATACATTCATTTGTTTAAAATTAATAATCTCTGTACACACTCTTAAAAAGGAGCGTGTAATCATGTCTAATATGAAAAAATTGAGTGAAGAAGAAAAAAAGAAACTACTTGAAGGTATACGTAATCATAGCGAAAAGTATCTCTTCGGTTCAAAAAACGTTAACTCAAAAAAAACAAAATAAACGGCTAACCAATTTTGATTAGCCGTTTATTTTTAAAATTTCACTATAAATTTGATAGTACACTTTTATTAAAACTATGTAGTAGCATTACTATGAACTATAAATTAATTTGGATTAGCTCCCACATTAGCCGCCCTACTTATATTTTTTAATAGCCTCTAAAATCGCTACTTCTACAAACTGACTTACCTTCACCGATTTTTCCTCACAAAATTCAGCAGCCATTTCAATCACTTCTTTGGAAATGTAATACGTTTTATTCAAACGATCTCTTCCGCCTAATTGTTTAATAGATTCGTAAATAGATTCGATTCCATTAGTTGTAACCTTATTTTTAGCAAGCTCTTTTATAAAAGACAATTCATCTAATGTTAAATCTAATGCTTCTAAAATAAATGCTTGTGCCTCACTTTGATTTGCCAAAGTCAATTCGTTCTGTAATGGATTCGATTCTATTATCTCTTTAATAGGCTCCTTGCCATTTTCGATTACAGTAGGACTGGCAACAATATCTTTATTGAGCTTTTCAATTTTAGCTTGCTTCTGTAGCTGTCTAGCAAGTGGTAATAAATTTTCAATTGTCATGCTTTCATCCGTTTGGCTCGTTGCTTTATACATATTTTTTTCATAGTCATAAGCTGCTGCCTTGAAAACGTACGGAATAATATCTTTAGGGATTGCCTTTCCAGCTTCTCTACTGGCAGCGTATAACGTACTCTGGCTTCCACCGTTATTCATTTCAACAACAAGCTCGCCTATCGTCATGCCATAACTGAATTTCATGTATTTGGCCTCCCACATTAGTGTTTGAATCTATTCTAATCCATTATCATTAAACTTTGAAGTATTATAAAACGCTCTCAGACGATTCGAAATAAATTTTCATGGATAATCAGTCAACTCGATTGCTCTCATAAAATCCAAAATCTAGCATACTGACAACTTGTCACTATCATGGGGACAAATTGTAAAAAAAAGAGGTACTCAATCAATGAGTACCGAATACAACACTATTCTTTTAACGAATATGAACAAGGAAGCCATCTAAATTCTTTAGCTGTCCAGGATTCTTTTACTGCTAGCCTCCTTTATATAACAAGAAGGCTAGCATGATAAATATCAAACTAGCCCCATATGTTCGTGTTATTCACTTGTAACATTTCTTAACTGTTCAATATTTTCATCTAAAGTAATAGCTCTTTCTCTCATTTTTTCAAATAATGGGTTAAAAGCTAAGTCAAGCAAGCGTACGCTTTGCTCCATTTCGATAATTGTAAGTTGAGCTACTCCCATATTCTCATGCCATTTTTTATATATCACTTCCTCAATACGCTCCATGAGTCGCTCTACTCCTATACGAATCGCATTTAAATGCTCCAATTCTACAACAATACTCCTTGCATTGTCTGCCGCTTCAAACAATAAATCTTCCATTTGTTTATCCATCATTATATTCATCTCCCTATCCGTATTATGACCTTATAGTCATAATATATTCCCTTTAAGTCAATAAAGCAACAGTAAAATTCTTTTTTAGTCATATTTAATCCCTTTTTAGTCATAATAATTATATAATTACTATATTAGGGGGAATATTTATGAGCATGACTGAAAAAATCAAAATTGTTTTAGTAAAGAAAAAAATGACTATTACTCAATTAGCTGAAGCTCTGGAAACATCACAATCAAACCTATCTAAAAAAATGAAACGTGATAACTTTAGCGAGAAAGAATTAGAGCAAATAGCTGAAGTTCTGGGAATTGGATATGAAGCTAACTTTATATTGGAAGATGGAACTAAAGTTTAATTTTAATGTAAAACGCTCTCAAACAAATCTAAAACTAATTTCTCGAACACATACCCAGTTCAATTCATTTAAAAAGCACCCCTTAAAAACGCTTAAGGAGTGCTTTTTTCTGCATTTTTTATAATGCCCTATGTATGTTGCTATTATTTTAATCTTTTGTAATTTCCACCAAGAAAAGGAATTATATCTCCAGGATTAACATCCTCGATATCTGCAAAGCTAAAATATTCTGTTTGTTCCTTCTGTACATACGTTAATGAGTTTCTCTAAAAGGTTTTCTACCCTCTTCTATTGCTTTATCTGTAATACCCTCTACCATTTCCTTTACGCGCTTTTCATAGTCTTTATTAAATTCCTCTAAAAACTTGTCTAGGTCACCGACAACGCTCTCCATAAACTTATATACACATTCTTTACTACAAAATGTGTAATCTTCATATGGCATGAAGTAACTACCTATCCACTGGCAATCTGACGCCACGAGACGATAAAACCACGCTTTGTTACCATCAACATCAAATTTGACCATCTTATCACAATTTTTACAACGTCTGCCCCTTTTGTTCACTTGCTGGTAAGTGAGTATTCTGTCTAAACTCTCCCTTGTAAACTTTCTAGGATTTTCTGCGAAAAACTCATCAACTGTTAAATAACCACAAAAACCAAAGTACTCTTTTTTTACAGTCATGCCCTGTTCCACCTTTTCCGTTATGTTTTTATGTAAAAAAGCTTAATTGTTAATGTCATAATAACACCTTTTAAGCCCTTCTTCTCTTGCTATTGTAGGTCATAACGCTTTTCCATTAACAGAACTCTGTCTTATATTTATCAGAATGTACTTATTCGATAATTCTTGTATAACTAAGACCACCTGGACTCATAATCAAGTTGTTATAAATTAATAACCAATGTAAATGCTCTACATAAGCCTTAAAACGCTCTCTCTCAGCCAACTGTTCTAATCTGTCCTCGTAAATTCTATCCAGTAAATATTTTGTGCTAGGTACATCATCTAAACCAGTAGCACGAAACAACTTTTTCAATTCATTACATGAATCCATATCATCATATAAAACTAATGCTTCAAAATCCCATGGATCAGCTTCCGCTTTCCAAGAAGCAAAGTCTTTCTTCATTACTTCTAAAACTTCCACTAAATTCATGCTTTTTATATTTTTAGGTCTGCCACGACCTCTTTTTTTACTTACATATTCCATTAATAAATCTCTCCCTTCATGCAGCTTTAGATGTATTGAAAGAATGTTGTTATGAAAAAAACACATCTAAAGCAAGCTACATATATTACTGCACTTATGTACTCTTTTCGAAAAAGGATACTGCAATAAATGGGATATTATTTAATTTTTAGATGAAAAAATAATTAGGTAACTTTCTCTTTAATTGCTGCTTATTTTTATTTGGTTGTTCATCCAATACTTTTTTATTAGAATTCGCCTCAATATCAAACATTCTATCTGGCACATCCTTCATAACCACCGATAAAAGCTCATATTGCTCAAATAAACGCTCTAAAGCCTCTAAAACTAGATTTATATCATTACTTTCTTTAGCAGCCTCTAAAGCCTCTAAATGCATATCAAAATCATTGCTTATTGAAATAAGCCGTAAAAATTGAATACACTCAAACATCCCTAAATCCTTCAAATCTTCTCTATTCATAAAACCACTCCTAAAATTATTCAATCTACATCCATGTAGAAGATAAAGCAACACAATAACAGCTTTACTCTATATAGCTATTCATATAGCATATATTTAATATTTTCATGTGGCGGCAAAGCAAATAATTATTATTAATGTGAAACCCTTATTTATATATGTAAAAAATAACTGTTTTCTTTTCTGCTTACTCTAATGTTTGGTACTGTTTTATGAAAAAACAACACTAAAAAAACAACTTACTATTACATTTTTCCTAACAAAAAACCTCTCAATCGAGAAGGTTTTGACACTTCAATTGAGAGATTTATGAAACTTTACAAAATGGATATAAAATATAGTAAAATATAATCATTTTTAATAGTTTTTCCAAATAATTTCTTTATCATGAAAAACTTCTCGCTTCCAACCTACTAAATACTCATCGTACAAATCGTTTGCATAACCACTTATCATTGCTGGTCCACTATGCTTTTTTATAATTTCTAAAAAATTGATATGCTGCTGTATCGTCATTTCGTGAAAATACATACCTTGTGCTTTGGTTGACCGTAAATAAGGTGGATCAGCATAAATAAAACAATCAGAACGATTATAACGAGCTATCAATTCAACGGCATCCATACTCTCTATTTGAACGGATTTAAGCCTGTTCGTAACATCACATATTTGCTCTGGTAACTGATTCCACTCTTTCAAAGCCTTCGAATCCCCTTTTAAATTATGTCTCCAGCTCGTTTTAGTCGCTGTTTTACCATTATGAGCCATCCAACAACGAACTAAAAAAACACGAGCACGTTCTACGTCTGATAACTCTATATCATTTAAAACCTCATAACTAGCTAAATATTCAGTTTTGGAATAGGGTGTTAATTCCACCTTAGCAGCTAATTCAACAGGATTATCCCGAATTACTCTGAACAAATTAGTTACATTTCCATCAACATCATTAATAGTTTCAATAGCCGCGCTTTCCTTTGTAAAAAACAATGCACCACTACCAAAAAAAGGCTCTAAATAAACTTCGTGAGATGGAAACTCTTTTACCAACCACTTGGCCAACCGCCATTTACTACCTGAATAATTCAAAACTCTCTTCATTTTAATTCAACCTCAACAAACTATTTTCTTACGACAGTGCAAAATGCACCATCGATGAAAGCAAATTGCACCAATCGTAAAGATAACAAAAGTTAACTGGTTAACCCCTTGATAAATAAGGTTTCATAAATTAACCATCATAAAAAGGTACCACTAAATTCAAATAGATTCGCTCCCACATTAGCCACCCTACTTTCCCCAAAAGTGGAGAAAACAAAATACTTCACTGAAAAAATATACCGCTTCACCAACTAATCCACAGAAACGTTAATATACTACTGTTATAGAATTTTGCACTTTCTCGGAGCCGTTGGGAGAGTAAGGCTCATAGCTTTTCCCTGGCCTCATTTCCGTACAAAGTTGCACATTTTCCATTCAAAACACGCTCAAACCCTTACCAAATGGGCATTTTTTGCGTTTTTTGATGAGTTTTACGGAGAATCTGTACATAAATTCATCCAGCAACAACCGCAGCGTTTTTGCCATCCATGATGCGGATATTCATAGCGCCCTTTAATATACTACTGTTATAGAATTTTAGGTTTTCTTGGAACCGTTGGGGCTGTAAGGCTCACGCCACTT
>NZ_JBIWBA010000039.1:0-9749 GCF_044760715.1 Lysinibacillus sp. NPDC098008 | reverse complement strand
CACTTCACTACCTTGATTTTCGTGCGAAGTTGAATGGTTTTTGTTCAAAATGCCCGTGAACCCTTACCAGATGGGCGTTTTTGTGCTTTTATGACTCTTGTTTGGCGTGTTCTCCACTGGATACGCCCACTACCTGTTCGATAGATCGATGAGCCTGCCCATCCACCACACAACTACCAAGCCCTTTAATATACTACTGTTATAGAATTTTAGGTTTTCTTGGAACCGTTGGGGCTGTAAGGCTCACGCCACTTCACTACCTTGATTTTCGTGCGAAGTTGAATGGTTTTTGTTCAAAATGCCCGTGAACCCTTACCAGATGGGCGTTTTTGTGCTTTTATGACTCAAAACCATGGTTAAACCTATTCACTTGAAAAGCTGCTTTATTTTACGTTTTAAACACTCTCAATCCCAAACCATATAAAACTACCTAAATTGTTTTAAAACCCCTCAGAAACGATTCTGTGCATTTTTACGACTATTTCCACTAAGATGTTTTAATTAATTTGTCATTCAGCATGATTTCATCTAATTTTTCTAAGTTGCTGCTATCGAATTTATTTTCATATGCAACCGTAAATTTGCTTTGTTCATTAAGTGAATAAATTGAACCTAAGCGCTTTTTGCCTTGAAATACTACTTCAACATTTAAAATACCTTCTTTTTTCATCTCTGAAATATTCAAATCTAGGGAGCTTTTCTTTATATCTAGACATTCCGTTAAATTTTTCTGGCTAATAACCGTATCTGGATTGTCACGAATCCAGTCAATTAAACGTGTTCTCAACTCTGTTTTCTTCATGTAGACGTTCTGACTTATGTAGGTAGAGCGATACACGCTAAAGTTAAATGGATGCCCTGTAAGGCTCTCAATCCACTCTTTTGAAGCACCTGCATAACGGCCGCTAAATGCCGATTTTAAACAGCTACGAATTTCCGATTTCGTAAAACGCTTTAAAAACTTGCTCTTATCATTTGCAAGCTCATACCAGGTATTCAGGAAGAAGTCCTCTACTTCCTCCTTTTCCCTACCCAATGAATAGTAAAAGAGCGCAAGTGTAAAACATGCATGGTTTCTTAAATCGTTAATTTCACAGTTTTCTAGCGCTTTAATTGCTGGTGAGTGTAGCAGCTGTTGTTCGGTAAAATTAATCACTTGATTTTGTTGTTGATTGTGTTGCAATTCTTCCAGCCGCGCATTGATCGCCTCATACTCAAATAATTTTTTAAAGTCGTCAATGTCATACTCGTTGGAAGATGACTCGTATTCGTAAATATTTTTTTTAGGGATTCGGAACAGTTTATTAGCCACTGTTGCGGCAAAATCCGAACCTAACACGATGGAAAGGCGCTTAGCAATGCTCTCAAATAGCAATACATACTTACTCAATCCCGAAAGTTGTTTGATTAAGAAAGCGCATTGGTAGTTCCCTTCCGTTTTCGTTTCCCAAATAAAGTGTGGGTATAGATCCAGTTCGTTAAAAATGATATACGCTAGCTCATCAGGTGTATAATCTCGGTCTGTTCCGTCTTTTCGTAAGTCGAAATCTAATACGAAGCCGTTTAAGCTGCTTAGGTTTTCTTTCATGCGATACTTCGGGCTATTTACTTGATTGGTTGTGAAATACTCATAATATCCTGCGTTTTGAATGACTTTTTCAAGCGAATCACAAACAAATTTTACTTCTTTATCGCCGTCTTTTGTTGGTTTGAATTTTACTAGATGCACGAAATTATAAAATACGGTATCTGTATTTTTATATGGCTTTTTAACATTAAAATTATTTCGGAAGAGGGCTTGATAAAAATGGGCATCTTGAACCTGGATGCCCTGTTTTTGCGGCTCAAATACGCTAGTTTGATAGTCTTTAATGCGTGGCAAATGCTCCTGGTGAATCAGTTGAAGTAACGACATATACAGCACTCCATTCTCGGCAAAAAAAGCACTTGATCGTTTGTTTTTAACGATACAAGCGCTTTTCAATCCTAAATGGATATTTAATTTCACATGTTTTTCCTCTTGAAATCTTGCTCAACCTATAATAAATTAAAGGTTAAAGAATAAGATTCAAGTTATAGACAGTGAACAAAAGTGTTTGTATCGTGGGTGAGTCACGATGTAAGCATGTCTTAGCATAAGTTGGCGCTTAGCTAAGACCGCTGTCTTTTTTTGTTTTTCCGTTCAATTTTGTTATCTAGTATTATAGCAGTTCGATAGCAAGAAGTGGAATAAAATTATAATTAAGCGCCAACTTTTAATAATTTCTGTTACTGATCCACTTCCTAAAAGATGCTGAAAGTATAATAGCTTGCTAGATTTAATATTTTAAGAGCCGTTTTTAAAAAATTTTCTTTCTCGCTATTTTTTTAGCACAAGTTCCATTAGTACAAAATGATTAGCTAAAACCGTACATAACCATAGAAATACACGCCCTATTTTTTCGAAAAAAAGCACGGCTAATTTCTTGGTTTCACAGAAAACGAAGGTAATTAGTGTTAAAAATTAAACTACGTGGAGCAATTGTTTACTGTTTGCAAATAGCGCTCAAATCTTTACTTACTGAACAGCTGCTTAAATTCATTCACAATACGCTCTTCCTCGGCTGTAGTCGTAACACTAGAAATAAGAGGCTCATTATTTACTAAACGGGCCAGATCCGCAACATCTACTAACTCACTATCATTTAGACCAGCCACATTTACGCCTTTCTCATTAAAATACTTTTTAGCTTTTAACAGCTGAATAGCTTTCTGACCTTCCTCATTCGAAACAGCAGCAAAACTATTTGTTTTTTGTTCAGTTACATAAGCAGTTGGACCATGTTCTAAATGTAAAGTCATTGAATCACCTGTCTTTAATGTCACTTGAAGCTTATTTTTATCAATCTGATGAACGCTTTGAATATGGCTTGACTGAACAGGAATCAAAGCCGTTGCATTTCGCTCCTCAAGCGCCTTCAACAGTAAATTGGAATCAATACCATTTAAACCTTGCATACTGTGCTCACTCTTTTCCTTTTGTAATTTTTTATCCTTCGCCAAAACGGCTACAATTTTGAATTTGACCTTCCAAAAAATCGCTTTTGTAAATTTTTTAGCTGCTAAATTTCGTGAAATTGAGGTGAAATCACCTGTTTAACGCTCAAAAACACGCCTTTTTAGGCGGTCATTTCGCTTTCATTAACGGTTTTTTATTCTACTCAAAATCCCTAAAATAACAGCTAAACCCTTGATATATCTATGTTCTTTTTTCAGAGAACGATTATTTCCCAAGATTTTTAAAGCGAAACCGTTAATGACCTTTTCAATTTACTAACTAGACAACCCGTGGGCTCGAAAGCACCCGCTAGAAAGGTAAAACTCCAGAAGAACCTATGCAAATATACGAACACTCCCAACCAATAACACACACACACAAACCATTGATGTATAAGGCTTTAAAGCACTTTAATAATTATTTGATGCGAACACTTTCAGCAAGGCTTGACACGTCCAACTGCTCTGCTCACCTCGTATACACTTCAATACATAGTGAGTTACTGTCGAAAGATACGCTCTATCCCTTGTCCTTCAACATTTCAAAGCCCTCTATTTTTTCTCAACTTCACACAGCCGTCATTGTAATTACTTGTGTCATTCTTACACCATTTGTTTTATTTCAGCACCATTTTAGCCGCACATCCTAGCCACCTACACATAGCTTAGAAGATAACCAAATCATCAATCGCCTTATCCTTACTCTCTTGTGTTAGACCAATATACCTAAGCGTGATAGACTCCTTCGAATGATTGAATATATCCATCAACAAAGCTATATTGTGTTCCGAACTACTATACATCCAGTAACCAAATGTCTTGCGCATCGAATGACAGCCAATCTGTTTCAATCCAAATTTTGAAGCCGCTTCACGTAAAATGGCATAAGCACGTTCACGAGTAATTGGCTTATTCTCTCCCACTCTACTTTTAAAAAGATATTCATAACTTTCCTTACCTTCCGTATAGCTTGTATAGATTTTCAACAAGATTGGTGAAATTTTTATTCGCTTGCTCTTACCTGTCTTACCTTCTTTTAATCTGATATGTGTCTGTCCCTTCACATCAAATACACGTAACTCTAAAATGTCAGCTATACGCAACCCCGTATAAATGCCTGTACAGAACAACACATAGTCACGCTCATTCTTACTTTTCAAATATTCTGCAATCCCTTTTATTACATTTTTGTCTGTTATCGGTTGCACTACTTCCATGGCGCTCACCTCCTTTCAGGGATAAAAAAACTCACAAGCATTTAAACTTGTGAGCCTCCATTCATCCCTCAAAATACTTATTTTTTACCTAGATTGTTTTCAATGGATGCCATAGCTTTTGCATTGCGTTCTTCACGCTCACGAGCCGCTTTCAATTTTTGTTCCTCTTGTTCACGCTGCCATTGTTCAGTTCTTAAACGTTCCTTCTCAAGATAAGCAGGAATAAAATCTTCAAAGCTAATATTTTTTGTGCTATCTAACCAGGCCGAGAAAGCGGAACGCTTTTCGTTCTCTGTTTTCAGTAGCTGCAAGGTTTGGTCTGTAGCAAATAAAGATAATTTATTATTTTTAATAAGTTGATCAATACCTGTTAACTCGCGTTCACGAGTGCCTAAAAGGAATAATCTACTCGCCTTTTCAATTGGCTCAATCGCTTTTTCTACCGCTGCTTTTAAAGTTTTTGCTAAATCTGATAAATCAGGCTTAGCCGATGAAACAACTGAATCAAATTCGTGTAATTTTTTCTTTAAGGCTAATCGCTGCTCTGGTAGTGATAAACCTACACGACTTGTGCTGAAAGCATTTAATTTAGCCTCTAATGTTAGGCGACGTGTGCTGTGTTCTGTAATTTCGCGCTCTAATTCTGCAATTTCCGCTTCATCTTCTGTAACTACTAATTTGTCAGCAATTTCCGCCTGTTTTTTCAATAAATCATCAAGCTCTTTTTTAATAATGTTGGCTTTACGCTTACGTAACGCAGCTTTTACCTTTACATCATTTAAAATTGATTCAACTTGCCCGAAAATATCATTTTTTGCTGTTTTATATTCAGTTTTCAGACCTTCATTTTCCTCAATTTCTCCAGCAACGAAATCTGAAATTATTTGAACGACTTCCTCTAGTGTTCTTTCCATGTTATTTCCTCCTAGTAAATCCTCGATTTTTCTTTTTGCTGTCTCCATTACTACTCGCATCTTTATTCCCATCCACCTTTTTTCAAATCAAACATTGTATGAAGGTTCGTTTGACTATTGGTTTTGAATCCAGTTGCATCTAAAGCTAGAATTCTTGTATCAAGTAAAGGACATAACTTGTGTCCAAATGTTTTACGAAAACTCGTAATAGTGATTCCCTTTAAATTCAATTCATCAGCTGCTGCTTCTACAATTTGATTTGCTTCAATAAAACTCATATACGTTCCATCTTCTTTTTCCAATACAGACTTCTCTTTATTCGGTTGTTTATCGCAAAACTCCTGAATATAAGACTTGATGTTCTTTACTACTAGTACTTTCCGTCCTGTACCTTTATAAATTTGGGTACCCAAATGAATTCTTTCTTTTGATAATTCTGCTACGGTTAGGCTTCTTAATTCCTGAAACCGCGCCCCTGTGTATGCGCCTAATAAGCACGCTACAAATACAATTTGATCTAGTTTTTTTATGTTGTTTAGTAAGGCTCATAATTGATCTCTATCATTAATCACTCTAGCTATTTTCATTATCCTCCCACCTTCTTTTCAAAATTTAAAAATTTATTAATAAAATAAATCTGACCTTTTCCGGTAACCTTACTGGTGCGAGTAATCTGAATCCCACTGGATCTATTAATAGTCGTTTCTTTAACTTCAAAGAGACCCAAATTCATACTTTTTTGGCTAGGAGTATTATAGTCAGCACCCAATTTCTTAATGAGATAGCCATTTTCACGGAGCCATTGAAACAGCCCTTTTTCACCGATTCTTACGCCGTTTTGGCTTATCAATTTAGCTAGTTCTCTTATTAAAATTGAGGTACTACTTGCTGCTACCGATTCAGCAAATAAAACTTTAGGCTGTTGTTGTATTAACTGGTGACTTTGCTCTTCTATTTTCATACGATTTTTTTCAATAGTTCGATTGGCCAATAATAAAGCTTTTGCCATAATAGAGGCTTCATCATCCTCACTCGTTAGGTTTAAGTAACCACCATTTCTTCTTATGGAAGGAATGACCTCCATCGCTAACCAGTCTTGAAACATTTCAGCAACTTCATTTGAAGCTTTAAAAGCTAGCTTATAAACAAATGGCTCTGGTACAAGCGACCCTTTCCCCACTTGTGGAGAATTTTTAGGGAGATATTCATTCACTCGCTCCCAACGAATATATTCAACACCATTTTTCTTTTGAGTAATGCCTAAGCATCTGGCCACTTTCTCTACATCAAAAAGTATTTGATCATCTTCAATGGTTGCAGCTACCTCAAATAATTCATTTTTATAAAGTTGCAAGAAGCTCATAATTTCACTCCTTCTTCCTCTAATACTTGGTCAAGAGCTATTAAAATTCTCTGCATTTTTGAATGTTCAACCTCAATTCGTAACCAAGCGATTAACGTTTTTTCATGAATACCTATCTTTTCTGCGATTCGCCATAACGGAACTTTGCCTTTTTTATCCCAAAATTCTTTGTTTCTCGTACGTTTTGACGAGTAATCCATAACCGCACCCCCTAAAATCAATTGCTACCACTACCACTACTACTGTATAATTACATTATATAAACATTCCATACCTTTAGTAGGTATAAATTGGCGTTTATACGTAACAAGAGTAACGATTTTAGGAGGAATTTTAATGTATATTCCGCGATACTATGTATTAAGTGATGTAGACTTCGATGAATCTACTTTCAATCATGCTTATATGGTAAAAACAGAAAAACTGTTAAGTGATTTTTCGGATGAAGATAGTAAAAGGCATTTTAGTTATTGGGATAGATTAGAGTACGATGTATGTTCGGAATACTATATTGTGGATTCGGGAAAGAAATCGTTTAAATCGAAAGCTTTTTCTTGTAAAGGATTAGCTGAGCGATTTAGCAGATTAAAATATTTGCATCAAATTGAAGAATTTGCACATGAATATGGACTTTTAGGAATTCCATATCCAGAATTGGATTCTTTAGATCCAAAAGATTCAACAATTAATCTTGGAATAAGTGGATTTAAAGTTGAGCCTAGCAACTTATGGTTAGATGAAATTGAAAATATAAAAAAACTTATGAAACTATACTCCATTTTAAAAAAATATCGCTCCGGCTTTTTAAACGAACTAGATGAAACATTATTTGATTATAAAGAAAATAAAAGGTTTGAAGGTCATTATTCGATTACCTGGTACGACGGGGTTGATACTTATGTGCCTATTCAATACGAAGACATTGAAAATGCGAGTTTAGAGACGATTTATAGAGAGGTTTTAGTAAGCTCGATTGAGCAGAAGATAGCGAAATCCGTTTATTTAAGCTCTAAGTTTATAGATAGCCCTAAAACACCAATCGGTTTTTATGCTTTAGAAATTCGCTATTCTCAAAGTTTATTAACAGCGATTTATTATGATTTATGGTCAAAAATAAAACAAAACGAGGATATTGATTTTTGTGCAAATCCTAACTGTAACTTACCTTACGAAAAAAAACCTCGCCAAGAATATTGCCAGAACTCTTGTAAACAAGAAGCGTATCGTATACGTAAAAATGCCGAAAGAAATTTATAACAAACAAAAAAGGTATGAGCTCTTTTATCCCTTTTCCTTGAAAATAAAATTAAAAAGAAAGAGCATAGGCGAATACGCTTATGCTCTTTCTAATGGATATTTGCGGATGCTATCAATATGATTGAGTATTTCCAGTGGATCTGCTGCACGTTTAATTTTATCCATTAAAAATTCAGTCTCTATATTCCAATCAAAATCAACCTTTAATTGTTCACCTATATATAAAATACCTACTTTTGTCTCAACACATCCAATAAATAAAATGGCAGCGTTCAAACGCTTGCTAATCATAGTGCACATTACTTGTTCTTCTGACATATACGCTTCTAATTTTTCAGCTAACATAATTAGTCCTCCTTAATGGAAAAGGAGGCTCATTCAATAAAGAATGGCTCTCCTTTTAACAGCATGTATTATTTATTTTCGTTTAAAACCTTATAAACCGTGCTTCTACCTATATTGAACTCTTTCGCTATGTCTGTGGCACTTTCTCCAGCTGCATATAAAGCTTTTACTTGTCGCTTTGTCTTTTCCTCTAATTTAGGTCTGCCGCCTAATTTCCCACGCTTCTTAGCAGCTTCTAGCCCCGATTTAGTACGTTGTCGAATTATGTCTCTTTCAAATTCAGCAAAGACGGCCAACATTCCAAACATAGCTCTACCAGTTGGAGTAGTCGTATCGAAGCTATCGTTAATACTTACAAATTCCACGCCTTTTTCTCGAAGCTGGTCTGTTAGTTCATACAACTCTTTTGTACTTCTTGCTAATCGGTCTAGCTTATAAATAACAAAAATATCTCCACTTGTAGCCGCTTTTAATGCGTGCACCAGCTGCTCACGTTCCTTCTGACGACTACTAATTTTTTCACTGTACATAATGAGCTCCATGCCCTTTTCTTTTGCATAGCGTTCAATAGCTAAAAATTGCATGTCTAAATTTTGCTCATCCGTACTAACACGACCATAACCAATAATTCTTCCCACTGATATTCACCCTTTTTCTATTTACTCATACGTTTTATATACTTATTATTATGTACGAGTTTATAGACAAATACAACGAGAAAAAGCACTCTGAAACGTTATTTTTCAGAGTGCCTAGGAAGTGTCTACAAAAGGAAGGTTTTATGTACATCAATAAATTTAATTTGAAGGACCATTAATTGATGGATTCCTTATTTTCTCACGTTTTTCAATTTTTACTGGAGCCTGGTCTTTTATAAATTTTTTACCATCTGAATGCTCTGTTATAGGTTCGATTAAAAATGTAGTTGGTATGTAATACGTTTGATTGTCCTTTTTTAAAATACCTAATTGTATGTAGCTTTTAGTGGTCGATTCATACAGTAATATATCAATACTCGTTATATTATTAACAACAGTTGTATAATAAACTGCCTCGGCATTTTCAAGTAATGTATGTATTTTATAGAAATTGACCATTTTATCACGCATATCAGAATAAGCACCTTTATTTAATGCCTTTAGTTTAGGTTTGGTAATACTACCGTCTTTAATTCGAACATAGCCTTTATTTCCTTTATACAGCTTTACTTGATAAGAATGTTTACCAAATTTCTTTTCAGCTGGTTTATGTAGACCTATCAAATGACAAAAATTATCTTGGTTAAATTTTATTTCAATTTCACTACCATCTTCAAATCTAATGGAATAAATATAGGGCACTAAATAGGCTTCGTAATATTCCGTTAAAAGTAGAAGGTCTACCTTATCTAAGGTCGGTGTTTCCTCTAATTCAGCAAAAGTTTTTACGTCCATGTCTCAACCTCTATAAAAAATAGCCCTGATTTTACAACCAGGACCATTTCGAAAATTATTTTGATCAGCTTAGTAGCGTAACTGGTTTGTATCTATCCCCAGTCAGGACAATTTGAAGCGTTCAAGATATTAACGTCCCTTGAACATCGGGAATGTGATGCTACTTTTCACATGGTACTAGGAC
>NZ_JBIWBA010000038.1:0-16964 GCF_044760715.1 Lysinibacillus sp. NPDC098008 | reverse complement strand
TCTTCAAACAAATCCTCTGATATTGAATTTTTAGATGTTTGGTTATGAACATTTAAAAGTTCTCTCTCTGTAATCCAAGTCAAACGTTGCTCCAGTGGTAACGCCATATAGTAATTAGCGATTGCTATGTCATGCGCTACTGAACCTGAACGATAAAACTGTCCCAGAACACAATGTTTAGAAGCAAACTTTTTCCCTTTGTCCGTTAAAAAGTAAATACGCTCTGTTTGGTTGTTGGAGCAAAAGGCTAGTGACCCTTTAATATAGCCATCTTGGATGAAGCATTTGAGCCTAGATTTGCTGATGTAATGTTCGATGTGCTCTAGTTTTAGGACACCACATGACTTGAATGCATGGAGTAAGTGCTTGTCATGTTGTTTGAGATATTTAATGCAATTTGCCACCGAGAATGCACCTCCGAATATAGATTTGAAATTACTCATTCGCGCTCTCGCATCTGCGCTCCCGAATAAGCAATGACAAGCTATTGTACGGTAAAGTAGGTGCAAATATAACACTGTGCAGAAATTACAGTGCTTCATTTAAGAAATATCCGGTATTAAGTGAAATGCATGATATAAGCACACAAAAAAATAGATAGAACATATTTTTTGTCGTACAAAGTAATAATTTGCAATGAGTTTGTATAAGATAAAAAACCAAAAAATATGGAGCGGCAATTAAATGCAATACAAAAGTGCATTAGAAAAAGGTAGAACATATTTTTTGGAATAGTTTGTAGTGCTTTTGTATAAAATGAAAAATCAAAAGTGAGGAGGTGATTATTTTGTCGATTGAAGACTATTTAAATTTGGAAGTTGGAGAACAAGTTAGATGGTTAAACAAGCAGCGAGCTATGAAGCAACTCAAAGTAATTGCAGAGGAAATGGGCGTTGCAGCCTACGTTCTTGAGAAGCCAATCAAATCTGCTGGATACAAATATGATAGCAACCGGAGAAGATATGTTTTGCAAGAGCAAGAACGGGATGGGACTCGACAAGATGCGTTGCAGTTTTTGGAAGAAAATCTAGAAGTCTTAAAGGACTTGATTTTACAAACAGCGCAATCCAAAGAGGAATGTCGATTTGTTATTGACCCTTTGCTTTTAGCCAATCGAACATACAGACCAATTAGTTTGAGGATACAAGAGGATGTCTATCAACGATTCTCGGAGCTCTTTCAACGACAATTTCAGCATTACAAGATGCAAGACATCGTTTCGCAGGCGTTACTAGAGTTTTGCGAGCGCTATGAACAAAAATGAATGTTTGGAAGGTAACATCCAAATGAATAAAAATACATAAAATTCATTTTCTTATTTGGATGTTCACTTGAAAACATCTTATTTTAAAAGGTTTTATGTTTTTTGTCTTGTTGATTTTTTGCATAAAAACGTGCATAAAATACTTGCGCAAAAACGGAACGTATGTTTTAATGTTGACTATAATCATCAATCAATTAGAGGAAGGTGAGGTTATTAGTTGGAAAATAGGGCATTTAAGGGATATTACATGGAGCATTTCCCTGTTGGTCTAGGTCTAGTAGGAATGGAGCGTGGAGTTTCCTCAGATTTGGAAGAAGTTCGGTGTTTAGTATGGTTCAATGAATACTTGAAAATTATGAACACCAAAAAACTTAAACATGGGGACGTAGAAACGCTAGGCGATTTATTGCTAGTCAATAAAAAGATGAAGCTTTTTATTGACCAGCAATTAATATCGCTACAAGAAGAAGCCGAAGCATATTACAAACAAGAAATTGCACAGGCATCTAAAAAGTTTCAGGAGTACATCGCGGAAAAATTTGATGTGCTGGAACAAAAGATTAAACAGCAATTGGAGGAATCAGAACATGAATCAGCAAATTGAAAACACAAAAACAAATGAAAAAGAAGGAGGAATTTTAATGACAAAAGACATTTTGAAATTAGAAAATTACGGAGCGATGTACGAGTTCAATGCAGAATGGGCTGTACAAGAGAGAGTTGAAGAACTTCCGATTGCTGAGCAATACGGTAAAATCCGAATTGGAGCAGCAATGAGCATCGATAATCAGCAAGGGGATTTCCAATTCTTCATCGGTCTATCCTCAGAAGGCATTTTAATTGAAGTGGAAGGATTTAATATCGGAATCACAAATGCGGTATCGAAATATCCGAATTTGTGGGATGAAATTAAAAATAATCCGGATATTCAAAACATGCTGGAAGCATCATTCGATATTGCTTTAGAGGATTTAAAGTCAGAGCAATTGCAAAGCTACTTTAACGAATTGCCTTTAGCACCTAACGGACAAACAGCAGAAGAATTAGCCGAAAATGCTCTTGCAAAATTAAAGGCAAAATTCTTAGATGTGGATACACCTAAAGTTTGGTATGTTATAGCGTAATTCAAAAGATGGAATATCAATTAAAGGAACTATATCTAATTGAATTATTAGATATGGTTTCTTTAGTTTTTAATGGAAAGCTTAACAGTATTTATAAATGATAGTGCCTTAACTTATAAGTTAGATACCATTACAGTAGTTGCAATAATATCAAGGTGTTTGAAGGTGTCGTAATTAAGTGTCATAAGTGTTCTAGAAAAGAGGGGTTAAAATGACTGTTTATGGTTATGCACGAGTTTCAACGCTGGCTCAAGAATTAGAAGTACAAATTCAGACTTTGCAGAAGAATGGCGCGACGATAATTTATCAAGAAAAATTTACAGGTACTAAGACGAACAGACCGGAACTGAACCAATTACTTAATGTATTAAAAGAAGGCGATACATTGATGGTTACTAAATTGGACCGCATCGCCCGTTCTGCTACACAAGGAAGTGAAATTGTAAGGGAGCTTATTACGAAAGGAATAAAGGTACATATATTGAATATGGGGTTATTGGATAATACGCCTGCTTCAAAGCTAATCCGTAATATCTTCTTTGCCTTTGCAGAGTTTGAACGAGATATGATTGTTGAGCGAACGCAAGAGGGGAAAGCAATTGCTAAGCAGAATCCAGATTATCGAGAAGGACGAAAGCCTACTTATACAAAGAAGCAACTTGAACACGCTCTGGAGATGCTAGAAAACCATTCATATAATCAAGTTGTAGAAAAAACAGGGATTAGTAAAAGTACACTTATTCGAGCAATGAAAAAGAAGCGCGCAGAGAAGCAAGTTAGATGAATTGTATTTGAATTTATTAAACTTTTTGGGTAATCACGTATGAAGAACTTTAGAGATAAATGAAGTAATACGAAAAAGCTGTACGGTAGCAAAAGTAACCGTACAGCTTTTCTCATGAATATTAGTCGTTTTCATTTAATGAAAAGAAATCTATATCTATTGATAAAAAATCAAATTCATATTCTGAGGCTTTTAATAGAGCGTTATACTCTTTCTTTAATGATTTCAAAGTCTTTTTAACCTTTTTTGAATCCTCAAGATTGCTATATTGTATCAATAAATGTGCACTTAAAATAAGCAGCCCTGCAAACATATCTGCATAAAATGATTTGTTGTCATACTTTTTTATTGACTCTAAAGCGGAGTGTAACTTACTACTTGTCAAATAGAATAAGAAACGTAAACTTGAAAATTCTATTTGTTCAGGTAACACATTACAGTGTTCTTCTAATAGTTCACATTTATCGTTGAAAGAGAAAAATTTATTCTGTAAAATTTTGTTATTGAAACTCATATCTGTATTTAGAGCTTCTTTTGCTTCCCTCACTTTTTTTTCTAATTTCCTTATCTTTTTTTGACGTTTTTCTTTTTGTAGAGTTGGTAGCCAAGTGCGATATTTATTTAGAGTAGCTAAATAGCGAAGTGCATCTAAATAATCTTTTTTCAAATGTGCTAAATTCCCAAGGTCCACAGTGATTTCTGTTGATGTACGGATTAGATGCGGGGCAAATTCGTCAAACTTAGAATCTAATAGGAACATTGTAGCTTGGCATAGTCTAGCGTTCTTATTATAGAAATCTAAAAAAATTGGGAACTCTAATTGATTAGGATTGTGCACCTTTTTGTTAATGATACGACCTAGTTGTTCGTAGTAATAAATCATGTTAGAAAGACTTTGTTCTTTACTTGTAGCCATTGATTATTCACTCCTTAATATTTTAGTATGTTTAGAATTATATAGTTATTTATTTTTTTTTATATACGGCTATGTTTGATTTGAAAGGGGTTGACAAATTATGAGATTTATGAAGGTTCTTGATGGTTTGGAAAAATGGAGTGGGTATCGTGATGAGTTAGAAAAAATAGGACTTTACTTAGGTGTTAAGGCAGATAGTACAACGGAATTTCTTGATGCTTTTATGAAAGATTTATCTATGCATGTTTTATTAGGTTTATATAAAGACCTTAAAATAGAAGATTCCGTAGGGAGTGAAGGTGAGTATATACGGTTACAAAAAGAGTTTAAGGGATTTTATAAAAATGCTTTAAGAGAAGTGGATGAAGATTTTAGTAACCCTAAAATTTATAAGTTATCTTATTTCTTGATGCCTTGGTGGCAATATATAATACGAAATAATAATGCAGATACAATACATAAAACCTCGATAACGAAAAAGTACTCTTTGAAAAATAATGATTTTAAAAAGAACAATTATTTTGCTTTTGTAGAATCTACCCTAAGGAATAAAAAGAAACAAAAGGGAGTACATCATTCTGTATCATATTTAGTTTTTAATAAGAGGACAAAGTGTCAGCCGTTATTTTTCTTATATAATTGGTTAACGAGTCAAGGGTTAAAAGAAGCTCGAAAAACATATTTAAATAAGTACCCTTTTAAAATAGGTAATACAAGCTTAAAAAGCTATGCAAAAAAGGAATTTCTGAATGTAGTTGATTATAGGTTAGCGAATTTCCCTGTGAAAGAAATATCTAGATTTCCGATGTTATTTGCAAATGTAGCAAAAAATGTAGATGAATTTGATTTGTTTGATTTAAGTGATTTGCATTGGAAATTTGCAGATGTATATGCATGGAAACGATTGAATTATTTAAAAAATAAACTGAAAGAGGAGTTCTTGAAACTTAAAAAGGACGAGAAAAAAAGTTTGTATGAGGCATTAATAAAAACTGAACCTTATAATGATTTATCCGAAGAATTAGGTTTGTTTGAGAAGTCTTTTGTATCTTTGAATGATTTAATTTGTAAAGAAAGTTTTACTGGGATTTTTGAAGAATATTACAACAGGAAGAATACTACAAAACGTACAGTTATAAAAAGAATTCAAGAGTGGGAGTCTAAAAGGAATAAGGAAAAAGATTAATTACAGATTGAATTTAGTTGATTATGTAGAGTATATATATAGCCTTAATGTATGAAATTATAAAAGTAAAATAGCTCCCCGCAATGTTCTTAGAGTATATGCGGGGAGCCTTTTTAATAAGCTTAATAGCTAATCATTCTTTTTTGAAAATGACTAAACTCTTTGTTCAGTGGTTGGAAACCCAAGTTTACCATTAGGAATTTAAAATCATCAAAGCAGTTTTCAATTAACAAGTTTGTGTAATTGTTTTTCTTTCCGTAGAAATATATTGCACTTAGGAATTCTTCAATAAATAAGGCATTTTGATTTAAAGGCGCAAAACCAGCGATAACAAGAGTTTTTATATCGATTTGTGTACGCAACATAAAGGTGGTTCCGCAATAGTAGATGAATAAACGGTCCCCTGTATAGTTTATTTCTATCGGTTCACCATTCGCATCAATTTTACAGAAATTAATAATGGCAGCAAATTCTTCTAAGGTAAACCGTTCCCACTCATCAGGTGATGAAGAAGCTCGTAATTTTTTATGTTTAAGATTCATAGTTTTAACTTCCTTTCGTTGGCGAATTAAAGTCAGTGTAAATCTATTAGTATTAACAATCAATCATGGCAAATGGACTAATGTTGATAATAATTTGCTTTTTTATGTTTCATATAAAATAAGTGCTTTTAGAATGAATAATATAGTAAACATAAATTGAAAAATCATCCTTTTTAGACTGTTAAATCAAGCTTTTGATTAGTCGTGTGTTTTGGAATGTAAATATTTTAGTAATCAAAAAATCATCAAAAAAAGTGTAATATTTTTTTAAAATCAATCTCTAAAATTTGTTATAATAAATTTGCGCACAGAGATAATTATGTGCTGCCAAAATCATAAATAAAGTCTGCTTATAAGCATCCATGCTTGTATGTAACATTCTGTTTAAAAAAAACGGTCTTTGTTACATATATGTCATGGGTGCTTTTTTTGACGTTTTAGGAGGTTAAAATGCAGAACGCGAAGGTAAAACGATTTATTAAGGAAGGTAGAGGACAGGGAACGGGGAGAGATTATGTTCCATGGGTTAAAACTTCGGATTACTCGAGCAAAGGTAGAGCTACTCGTATTCAAGGAATAAAGACGCAGCGGATTCATCATTTACATTCTGATAATCAGTTACGGGCATTCTTAATATTTGAATACAGCGATGCCATTATAGATATTCGTGAAAGTTATCCTTTATTAGATGTAATGGAGGTGATTGATGATAAGGAAGGGCTACGGCTAGATAAATTTACTGATGCGGATGGCTATCCGTTAGTTATATGTACGACATTTTTATTAACAGTGCGTGGAGAAGGCGGGGAAGAAAGGTTGGTCGCTCGGTCTGTAAAAAATACGAGTGAGTTAGCCAAGAAAATCACACTTGAAAAATTAGAGATAGAGCGACGGTATTGGCAAGCGCGGGGAGTAGATTGGAAAATAATCACGGAGAAGCAACTACCGCGACAATTCTGTGAAAATATTGAGTGGTGTCGAGAAACGCTATTAGAGGAGATGCAAGAGGGTGAATTAGCGCAGGCGATGTTAGCGTACATACAAAGTGAGCCTTTCACACCAATTAAAATGCTGTTGAACCAATTTGAATATGAGCAACAACTAGAGCCGGGGAAAGCATTATGGCTCTTTCGTTATTTATTGGCGACAAAATGTTTGGAAGTAAACATTGAAAATGCAATTAATCTTGCTGCAACACTAGAGGAGTTAAAGTAGGAGGTTATCATGAATTTAATTGTAAACCAGCTATTTAAGCATAGTAATGGCAATGTTATTCGCGTCTTATATGTTAATTCGATATCGAATGTTTTGTATGTAATTAATATGGAGGGAAATCGTTGGTGTTATCCAATGCAGTCGAAGGATTTTATAGAGGCGATTCAGTCAAAGGAATGGATTGAGGTTCCCGATACGTATATTCGTGCTATTCCAGAAGAGCAATTAAGCGAGAAAGAACGAGAAAAGCGCGATAAGGCGTGGGAAATGGTAACGGCGTTTTTGCAGGAATTAGATAATGAAGAATTAGCGTTTATCGGGAGCCATCGCAAGCTGGCAATTGATAAAGTGTTACGTAAATATAAGATAAGCTACAACGGATTTAAAGCGTTGTTACTGAAATATTGGCGCGGTGGTAGTGCCAAAAATAGCTTGTTGCCTAATTATTATAAATGCGGGTCAAGCGGAAAGAGTCGTAATTTATCTGGCAAGAAAGTAGGAAGACCAAGTACGAGAGGCCGCGATCGCGGCCTCAATGTAGACGAAAAAGTAAAACGCCAATTTAAAGCTGCTTTAAATAAGTACTATTACAACGAACGTAATAACAGTTTGAAATTCACTTATGAAATGGTTTTAAAAGAATATTACACAGTTGAATCGGTGCAAGAGAATGGTGTAACAATACCGATTTTGGCAAAAGCAGTACCAACATATAATCAATTCCTTTATTGGTTCAAACAATTGAATGACACAAAAAAGGAGATTATCCAGCGTCAAGGTATGCGTAACTACCAGCAAAATCATCGAGCAATCATTGGCACGTCTACAAGTGAGGGATGGCAATTTGATTCCACACAATTTGATATTTATTTAGTCAGTTCCACAAACCGCAATGTAATAGTTGGTCGCCCTACATTACATATGGCTGTATGTGCATTTACTCGTATGATAATGGGCTTCTGCATTTCCTTTGAATCGTTGAATGGATACGGCGGAGAAATGTTAGCGCTATATAATGCGATGACATCAAAGAAGCAATTTTGTAAACGGTACGGTATCGAAATTGATGATAGTGAATGGGCATATGGCGTGCCTAGTAAAATATTAACCGACCAAGGAGCATTAGAAGGAAAACGTATTGAACACGCAATTGAGCAGCTAGGCATCGCTATTCAGCAAACCCCGCCATATCACGCTGATTATAAAGGGATTATTGAGCAAGCCTTTGAGCAGCTCAATGTTAAAATAAAGCCTTTTGCTGATGGTGTAGTGATTAAAGGTAATCAAGTAAAAGAGCGCGGTCAAAAGGATTATCGTTTGCAGGCTACGATGACAATTGATGAATTTACAAAAATAGTGATTAAAACGGTGCTTTTTCATAACAATCATCATGTGCTTAAAGATTATGTACTGACAGAAGAAATGATTGAACTAGGTGTGGAGAAGATACCGATTAAGCTTTGGGATTACTATGTTAATCATTACAAAGGGAGCGTGCGAATACTGCCGGAGGGATTGATTCGGATTAACCTTTTGCCGACGGATACAGGGACTTTGACTGCTCGTGGCGTGTCATTTAAGAAAATGTTATATGCTTCGCCAGAATTATTAGCTGCGGGACACATTGTAGAAGCTCGCGTGAACGGGAGTAGAAAGGTAAAAATATGCTACAACCCATTGGATATATCAGAGATTTATATGTATGGAGAAGACGGACATCTTCAAAAGCTTATGTTATTGGACCATTTAGTAGCGTATAAAGGCAAAGGGCTAGATGAAGTGTTGGCTCTCAAGGAGTATGAACAAGATAAAGACCGTAAGAGCCAAGAGAAAGAATTACAAGCGAAGATGAAGTTGTATGAAGAGCTTGAGGCAATCGTGAATGTAGCGAGAGAAGAAAGTGCGGCAGAACGTGACCCGAATTTGTCAAAGGCGCAGAGGATTAGAGGCATTAAGGAGAATCAGCAGGCGGAACGCATGCTGCAACGGGAAATCTTGCGTGAGCCAGAAGTGGAAGAACCAGAGGAGTGGGTAGATGAATTTGATGAGTTTGCGATATTTAGAGGTGAGATGAATGAATAAAATCTATTTAGAAAACGGTATGGATGCTGTACAAGCGACCTATCATGAATCACCTTTAGAGGAATACAACAGTAATCCATTTATTCAAGCGTTGCCTCCATTAATGACTAAGCAGGGGATTATTGATAGTTTAGCAAT
Source organism: Lysinibacillus sp. NPDC098008 (assembly GCF_044760715.1). Taxonomy (NCBI): domain Bacteria; kingdom Bacillati; phylum Bacillota; class Bacilli; order Caryophanales; family Bacillaceae; genus Lysinibacillus; species Lysinibacillus sp. NPDC098008. The sequence goes on along the minus strand of NZ_JBIWBA010000038.1, from coordinate 7,713 downwards.
GCCAATTTCATTTGATGAGTCGGAACGGGATTATGACAGTGCATTTCGTCTTCATATGGTCCAGCGGTTATATAAATTGTTTCAGCCGCTTCCTCGTCATTTGGATGTTTGGAACACAACATTTTCTTTGCTTTATCAGGGATATATTTCGCGTAATCCATTTGATAAGGAATATATTCGCCAACGTAATCAAATGGGCAAAGAGATTATCGCAAAAAGTTTTGATGTAAACAATCAATCTACATTTAGAACGACTGCTAGCTGTGCCACGTTAATTGGCTACTCTGGAATGGGCAAGACCAGCTCTGTTCAGCGAGTTTTAAATAATATTCCGCAAGTTATTGTGCATAACGAATATAACGGGCAGCAATTTAATCAATTACAGTTAACACATCTAACGTTGCAAACGCCACATTCATCTAGCTTAAAGGCTTTAACATTGCAGTTCTTTATGAAAGTAGATGAAATTCTTGGGACGAATAATTATAAGCGAAACGTGTCTAAAAATACGTCCGTAGATGCAATGCTTCCACAAATGGGGCAGGTAGCAAATAACATTGGCTTAGGTCTGTTAGTCATAGATGAGATTCAGCATTTGCAGAACCGAGCTATCAAGCAAATGATGAACTATTTTGTAACGTTAATGAATTCATTTGGTGTGCCTATTTTATTTATAGGTACGCCAGCTGCTTACTCAATTTTTCAGCAGGAGTTTCGAATTGCGCGGCGTGTATCTGGGAACGGCGAGATTAGCTGGAACAACATGGAGAACAATAAAGAGTTCCGTTTCTTTTTAGAGTCTTTATGGCGGTATCAATGGACGCAGGTTTTTACGCCATTAACAGATGAAATGGTGACAGTATTCTATGAACATACGCAAGGTGTATCCGACTTAATTGTTAAGCTATTTGCCAATGTGCAAGTAATGGCTATCTCTAGTGGGAAAGAAGCGTTTACTGCGAGCATGGTACGGAAGGTGGCTAAGGAGCAATTTAAGTTAATGCAGCCGATGATTGATGCTATTAAATCTAAGAATCCGTACAAAATGCATCAGTATGAGGATTTGGGGAGGTTAGAAGTAGAACAGCAGGTACAGCCTATTAAGCAGCCACGTATCAGTTCGGTTAAAGTAGCGAAGCAACAACCGATTACGGTCAAAAAGCCGAAACTTACAAGGGGAACGCAAGGATATACTTACGAGGAAAATGATATTCGTTTTAGCTATCAAAAAAATATAGAAGCAAATGCTATATATGATGCTTTAGTTAAACAAGGCTATATAGATGATATGAAGAGCTGGATTGGAGGTGTTGGGAATGTTAAATAACTTCCCGACGCTCTACTCCGACGAGCTGTTTTATAGCGCTCTTGCAAGATACAAACAGATGAATGCTATTGATAGCAAGCTAGGGTTAGAAAGAGATGTGTATGGAATCGAGCGGCATCATAAAGTAGGAAAGTCTGTATATTTTCCGCAGAGGCTTGGACCTTTTATTGAAAGGCTACCATTCTACACGAATTTATCAGCGGATGAGCTGATTTGGGAACATACAATGTTTCCGTTTTACACAGCGTTTATGACCGAGGAGAATACGACTGCCATATATAATGCGATGAAATGCGGGAACCGGATGAGCATAGAGAATATGGTCGGCATCCCAATGTCTAAAATTAAAACGCCACCGTTTTTGAGATACTGCCCCTGCTGCTATGAACAAGACTTAAATAATTTTGGAGAGAGCTATTGGCGTAGGCTGCCACAAGTTCCTGGAGTGTTATATTGTCCAATCCATCAAGTGCTTTATAAGGAAAGCGCGGTAGATATAACAAAAGAAAATTTAGATTATGTTTGTGCAGATGAGGATGTATGTAGTACGGCTTTATTAGATGATGCAGTTGTAGCGTATAAAGAGTTCGATGAGCGATACGTTCAAAATGTACAATGGCTTATGCAAAATCGGATTCGTTTGCCGCTGAATTATATGAGTAGCTTCTATATAGATAGATTGAGAGATGCAGAACTAACATCTTACGCCGGCAACATAAAAATGAGTGAATTCCTTGAAGCTTTTCAAACATATTATCCCGCTGGTTATCTGGAAATGATGCAGAGCGCGGTCAGCCCGGAAGAAAGGAATAATTGGCTGAAGCTATTTATAAGGAACACCGCCAAAAATAGAAGCCCTTTGCGTCATTTGCTAATGCTTCAGTTTTTAAATGTACCGTTAGATAAATTATTCGAGCTAGAGCCGGTCATCGGAAAGCGAGTAAGAAAAAGAAGCAATCGCGTACCAATTCACTCAAGTGAAGAACGAAAAGAACAATGGTTAATGTTACTTAGTGAACATCCAAATGCAAACCGTAAAGAACTAAGCAGAATAAATAACGGATTATTTGCATGGCTGCGCATTCATGAGCGTGAGTGGTTTGATGAGGTAACGCCTAAAGGGAGAAAGGGGCGTAATCAATAATGAACATATTTAAGTATAAGCATGAATATGTATTAGTTTATTTTAAGGATGGAAAACACAAAGTAGCTTCTCCTAAATTAACATTTAAAGAAGCGCATGAGCAACGCAAATTATTATGGGACATAAATCCTTTAGGGTTACTACCTACAGTGGTTGAAGTAACAGATGCACAGCGTTGTTTTCATTGTGAAAAAATGTTTGATAATGAAATTGTTTATGAAGTGAAAAGCCAGACGACACCTTTATATGAGGTCTACTGTTTGAATTGTGCTGAAGCGAAGGCAATAGATTTTTATGATGCGAAACGCCAAGTTTGTATAAGTTAAAAATGGGATTTTTATATGGATTAAAATGGAATGAATAGGACTCTCTTGCTATTATAAAGTAAGAGAGTTTTTTGAACGAATAAAATAGAGAAGGAGTTTATATGAAGAAAATAATATATTTTGATGAAGGTTCAGCGACGGATATTTTACTTATGGAGCATGGAGGACAAATTACAGAAATTAATGAAAGTACAGGTACGATAAAATTAAAAGGGCAAGTTGATGGAAGTGCTGAAGGAAAAGCTGGAACAGGATTTTTAAATATAGTTAAAGCAACTTTTAATGTTAAATCGACGGGAACGGTTTCTTTAGGGAAGGATAAGATAGCTACTAAAACAATAACTAATACTATATTAACGGATTTTTTAGCGTTAAAGGATAGGTTGGTAAGTGAAAATAAGGTTGTTGTTTTGGATGGATATAAAGTTTATGCATTGATTAATTCTTTTGCCTACTTAAAAATGTATGCGCCGTACATGAAGGTATTTAAGGAAGATTCTACTGCATTCGAAGGTAGCCAAGATTTCAACTTGCAAAATGTTGATGAAATTTTATCGACTGCTAAAAGTTATTATGAATTAGTAGGTATAAAAAATGATGAGAAAATTATTCTTAGATTCAATATAAATGAATTTAAAAATGCTTATGTGTTAACAGATTTGCCTAAAATGAATTTGAAATATTTTGCTGTAGAAGTTGGGAAATGTACAGAAGATGAATTATTAATTGAAAAAGAGTTGGCTGGTAGTAATACTAGTCAGCCACAGAATCAAATAAACGTATCAGAATTAATTAGAGGGAATATAGCGGGTGCATCAGTAGAGAATGAATCATATTTGAGAATATATGATGTGATACTTGGAGGGATAGGTATTAGTGATGAAATTTAATGTAATTTACGGACCACTAAAATTTTTTAATGAACATCTTCCAGTTGAGGATAATATTAATTTAACAGAGTTAATTAGATGGAGTGATGCTAGGAGAAATAATCCACTAGAGGATAATTTAATAGGTAATTATCAGAATTTAGTGGTTTTTGGGGATGAGTATGGTGGTGTTACAGAAGCTTTTATTGAAATGTTTGTCTTAGGGATAAGTAGTTTTCGAGATTTTCTTGGATATTCAGATGTGTATTTGCATAATCCACCTAATAGAATTGTTGGTCAAATAGAGAGACATAAGGAAGAACTTAATTTAGAAGTGTGCTCAAAAGAGTTCGAACATTCTAAAATTACAAAAAGCGAAATAAAACGAATTAGAGATGAATTTAGTGATTCTATATTAGGGCAAGAAAGAGCAAAGGATTCATTGTTACAGATTTTATATGATATTGTTTCTCCTAAAAAGAAAAAACCTAAAGTTATTATGTTATATGGTCCCCCAGGGGTAGGTAAGACAGAAACGGCGCATTTTATTAACAATGTAGTTAACCACGGACAAAAAATATTCAGAAAACAATTTTCAATGTATCACAATGATAGTTTCTATAGTTATATTTTTGGAGATAGAAGCAATTCGTTTGCTAAAGACTTGATTGAAAGAGAATCCAATGTGATATTGCTAGACGAGTTTGATAAATGTAATAGGTTATTTTATAGCGCATTTTACCAACTTTTTGATGAGGGGGTTTTTGAAGATAAGTATTATGAGGTTAATTTAGATAATGCAATTTTCCTTTGTACGTCGAATTATCGCTCTGTATCAGAAATCAAGCAAAATTTAGGTGAAGCAATTTATTCTAGATTCGATGGTTTTGTAGAGTATGTTGAATTAGCTGATGATATTAAAGAGAAGTTAATTGATAATATTTTTGCTGTAGAAGTAGAACTATTAGATGAACAAGATAAAGAATTTATATGTGAATATAATGTTAATGGTTTTAAAATACCTGAACTACTGAAAACACAAATTAATGTATTAAAAAATGTAAGGGAAATTAGAAGGTATTTAAAGCAAATGATAGCACTGCCGTTAATTGAAAGACTTTAAAAAATTCTCGTAAAAATAGGGAGTAAAAGGTAATGTACACTTGTTATGTATGTGATGATACATTGAATTCAGAAAATGAAACAGTAGAACATATAGTTTTAAATGCAATTGGTGGAAAACTTAAATCTAGAAGGTTAATTTGTAGGGATTGTAATTCAAAATTTGGGAGTAAAATAGATACGGAATTAGCGAAACAACTTAGTAGTTTTTGTACTTTATTAAACATACAAAGAGAAAGTGGAACGCCTCAAAGTATTAAAGGTAAGTATAAAAATACAGAGGTATTTATTGAACCGGGTGGAAAAATCAAAAGAGTGAAGCCTGAGATAAAAGTTGACGGAAATAGGTATCATATAGTGACTTCTGATATGTCGCAAGCGAGAACCGTATTAAAAGGTTTGAAACGGAAATTTCCGAAATTAAATATTGAAGAAGAACTTGAAAAGTCAACGGCTTCTAAACAATACATTCAGTCGATTAAAATAGGTTTTAGTATCGGTGGTAAAGAGGCTATGCAATCAGTGTGTAAAAGTGCAATTAATTTTTATATGCTTAATAACGGTGAAAAGGAATATATAAAACACTTGATTCCTTATATACAAGGTAAGGATGATGAGGCAGAAATCTATTATTTTTACCCGAATACAGAATTATTCTTCAAAGATGAAGATGAAATCTTCCATAGTTTAATATTAATTGGTGACCCGTTATCTAAGAAATTAATGGTTTATGTAGAACTTTTCAATGAACTGAAGTTTTTAGTCATATTAAATAGGGAGTATGTAGGAGAAAAGATATACCAGGCATATCATTATAATGTTGTAAAAAATGAAGTCGTAGAGTTTGATAGAGAAATAATAATTACAAATAGAGATATAAAGAAGTTTGCTAAAAGGGAACTAGAGCCTGATAAAGTGTCACATAGAGTATCATTATTAATGATGAAAATAGATAAAATAATGGTAGATAGGAAAATAAATGAAATAACTACTGCTGCTATGGCTAAGATGTTAGAAAAATATCCTCAAGAAACAAATCCTTATTTTACATCGGAAATGTTAAGTTTTATTTCGAATGAAGTTGCAACCGAATTTGTACTTTCTTTTCAACATAGAATGTTTGGGAAGGAAGATGGAGAAGAAATAGATTTTTAAAGTGATGGGGTGAGCATCATAAGTGTTATTGATAATTGGATTAATATATTGGTAGAGTTGGGGGTTCCTAGAGAACATATAGAGTTGATGAAAGATTATAAGATGCATTCTCCATCGCAATATTATCCGTATTACGAAGAGCAGCCTGTGCCAGAAAAAAATGAAATAATCTCTACTAAGAAAATAAAAGGTATAGATACAGGATGGAATACAAGTGGTCATTCAATTTATGATTTATTTTTTTCTGTGACAGGTGAAGTAAAGTTGGGAGGAGAAGGGGGTATTCATGCCGATAGAATAATTGAAAATTTTAAAAGTTTGCAGAAAAATGGTTTGAAATATCAATGTGATTTTTATGCTAATGAGAATCCGAAGGAGTTTTTACGAGATGGTTTGCCGGAATTTCGATATTTATTGGAAGACGATATTTATTTTTCTGGAGCAACACATAGAACTATAAGTGCATTAATGTTTAATGCCCCTCAAATGGTTGGAAAAGTACGAATATACAAGAAAAATCATGAAAAGTATGAGAACTGGTTATTGAGTAAAGAGAATCAAAAGTTATGGGAAGAGATATTAAAAAAAGAGTTAATAAATTTATTTATAAAAGTAGAATCAGATATGCTTAAAAACACAGTATTAGGACTAGAAATTTATACTGAAAAAACAAGGATATTTCTGGGGGAAGTTCGAATGGAAGTCAGGATAAATCCATCTGGTGATATGTTATCTGATAAAGAGTATTTTCTAGATGAAAAGTCTAGGTTGAAGTTTTTGATAGAGAAGTTAGAAGAATTGGATGGATTAATAGGAAAAGTCTATTCCGAAACTAAGTTACCATTTTTATATCGTATGTTCCTTAAGTATAATTTAAAGTTCTTCTATAATGTTAAATCTTTATTTAAAGAAAATGAACATCACTTTATAGATATAAGAAGTTCTAGGGATGAAATAGAGAAGAGTTTAAGGAAGATATTTCAAAAGCAATTAATCACCAAAGGTAGTTACGAAATAAATGGTAGAAATAAAAAATGATTTTATATTTCTTCACTATGTCTAAGCAGAACAAAGTGCTGCTTGATAGAACAAAGGTGTATCAAACATAGAACAAAGAACTGCTCCGATACTGGAGCAATGAATGAAGAACAGGAGAATCCGCCGTGGATTCTCCTGTTTTTGCGTGTAGAGGGCGTGAGAAGGCGAGAGGAAGGTGAAACGACTATTAATAAGGAAAGGAGCCGAGAAAAGCGTGATACGGGCGCTGGCGGCGTCAGAGAAGGTGCGTGGAGAGATGATGGAATGCACCTGTGGTGCTTGCGTGGTGAGGGCGGGGAGATTGCGGGAGAAAGGCAAGGGAAAAGCAGGACTTTATTCTAACGAGAATTAAGTTCTGCTTTTAGGTTGGAAAATAATTGGGAAAATAGGTGATTTTGCGACACAACTTTGTTCTAACTACCAACGGTGCAATGCGGGTTCATAGCGGGCGAAAAAGCAGAACTTTATTGTTGCTGAACAAGTATAAAGAAGGGAGGGAATTCGCACAAAAAAAGCGGATTTCCTCTTTTTGTGTTGAATAAATATAGGTTATACTTTTATAGTTCTGTATTTTACAGCTAACATAAACGATATTAAAAGAAGTATTATTGGGGGATTATAATGAATTATAAAATTATCACTAGCGTCGCATTAAAATAATCCAACGCGTTTAATTAAACTGAAATTTCTGTCATCTATTCCAAGCATAAAAAAATCCTTTATACTGGTTGG
>NZ_JBIWBA010000037.1:0-21270 GCF_044760715.1 Lysinibacillus sp. NPDC098008 | reverse complement strand
CTTCATTCGATGTCCAAATTTATTTCGTTCACTTACTAAAGTAAGCTACTAAAATTTATTGATTACGTTTTGCTTGTTCAGTTTTCAAGGTTCATATTTTGCTTTGTTTTAGCGTGTCACCGTGGCGACTTGTATAATAATATACCCTTATCTAAAAAAGGTCAACACTTTTTCTAAAAAAAGTTTTATTTTTTTCTCAACATAGAAAAGCTTCCTATATTAGTAAAAAGTTTTATGATACTTTCACCATACTATGCTGCTAATCAGAAAATAATCTTATCATATTTTTTCATAAAAAATAATATTTTTTTATAGAAAGTGAGTAAATAATAAAACCTTGCTTCTTAAAAGAGCCTTATTAAGCTAGAGCATGTCTTTAAATAACTTTTCAGACACGCCCTCTATATTTTAAAGCCAATCAGCTAATCTTTTTATTTCCACACCCTTGTCGATTAAGGCAGCTTTTATATCTCGTGCTAATGCTAAAGAGCCTACTGTATCACCATGAATTAAAATACTTTCACCATCAACTGTTATTTCTTTTCCTGTAATCGTTGTTACTTTACCTTCTAGCACCATACGAACACAGCGCTCAATCACAATATCCTTATCATGGAGAACAGCATTCGGATTTCTTCTTGAAACTAATGTACCATCATCATTATAAGCACGATCAGCAAAAATTAACTTCGCCACCTTCATTCCTTGTTCTCTAGCAAGTCGCTCTAATTCGCCAGTTTGTGTAACAATAACTAATGAGGGATTAAATTCGATTACTGCTTCAAGCATCGCCGCAGCACATTCTGTATCAACCATGGAAAGATCACCTAAACTTCCATGTGGACATATATGTTGTAGTTTACCACCTGCCACTCTAACAAATGCATCTAGTGCACCTAATTGGTAGAGAACATCCGTTTTCACTTCCCATGGTGTTACACTAATATTTCGACGCCCAAAGCCTAATAAATCTGGAAAACCGGGATGTGCTCCAACACCAACCCCCTTTTTTATCGCTTCATTAACAGCCAGCGCCATCGTTCTAGGGTCTCCCGCATGAAAACCACAGGCAACACTTGCTGAACTAACAATTTCAATAATACTAGCATCATCAGCAGCTTCATATAAACCAAAGCCTTCACCTAAATCTGAAATAATATCAATTACACGCCCCATATATGACTCCCCTTTTATAACGTTTAAACTCTTTTAAAATATTTAATTTTTATTTTAGGCATTAAAAGAATATTTGTAAAATTAGATAATTCGAAATATAATATCAATAAAATTAATATATTGGGGTGTGGACGATGGATTCAATTGGAATTGAAGCATTTCTAGCAGTAATTCGTCATGGCTCACTAACAGATGCTGCCAACGCATTATTTATTTCACAATCAACATTAAGTCATCGTCTAGCAAAATTGGAAAGTGATGTAGGTGTAAATTTAATAGAACGCGGTCGTGGCATAAGATCGTTATCATTAACAGCGGATGGACAGGAGTTTTTGCTATTAGCCAAAAGATGGGAAGGTTTATTGCTAGAAACAAAGCAAATTCGTTCACGTAAAAAACCAATTAGTCTTTCGATCGGGGCAGTAGATAGTATCAATTCTTATGTATTGCCGCCTGTATACCGAGCACTTAGCGAATTAAGCAGCGATTTAGAAATCAGCATTCGTACACAACAATCAACGGAATTATATTTACTTCTTGAACGTGGAGAAATTGATATTGCATTTGGTCTTATTGAACAGCCAATGCCAGGTATGATTATTGATAAATTTTTAGCCGAGCCACTTGTTGTTATTCGTAGAGAAGAAACACCGCAAACTTATGAAGTGCTTGATATTCTGGAATTAGATCCAGACAAAGAATTGTATATGAACTGGCATGCATCATTTCATGCCTGGTACAATAAATATCGTTCGGCGATAAAATATCCGCCTATCCGTGTCGATACCTCTACATTACTACATACATTTATGGAAACATCCGGCTATTGGGCAATCGTCCCTTTATCAATGGCAGAAAACTTTAAAGCAACTGGAAAATATGGACTATATCAATTAAAAAATCCGCCCCCAGATCGTATTTGCTATCAAATTCAATCTATATATCCACGTCCAAGCGCAGTAGAAGGTTTAAAAATTTTAGATTCTGTTATTAAAAAGGTTTTGAATAACTAGAGTAGCTTTAAACAAATTTAGGGAAGGTCAGATTAAAGGTCTAACTTTCCCAACTTTTTATGCTTTATAAGCAAAAAATGTTCTAACAACTTGTTCCGCACAAGTAGTCAGTAAATTTGATGCATGCTCCATCGCTTTTTGTAAAGTTATTGGACCATTTACAATACTGTGAATGCTAATAATTCCATATTGATATAATACATCAATCCCTTCGCCAATTGAGCCTGCAAGAACAATTGTAGGAATATTATATTTTTGGGCTTCCAGTGCAACGCCCATTGGTGTTTTCCCTTCAGCTGTTTGGAAATCAATTTGCCCTTCACCAGTAATGACTAAATCAGCATTTATTACACTTTTGGCAAAGCCTGAATATTCAATAACGATGTCAATTCCCGATCGTATTTTAGCTGGAAAAAATGCCTGAAATGCCCCTCCTAATCCACCAGCAGCTCCTGCCCCTTCTCTGTCATGAATGCGAATGCCATTATGCTTTTCAATTAAATCGGCTAAATGATGTAGATTATTATCCAAAAGCTCTACCATCTCAGGTGTGGCACCTTTTTGCGGTCCAAAAACAACCGAAGCTCCATTTTGACCAATAAATGGATTTTGCACATCTGATGCAATCATAAATGTTGCTTCGGTAATTCTTTTATCGAATTTATGATTATCAATCATAGTAATGTTATGTAGCACCCCTCCACCAAAGCCAATCTCATCACCATTATAATCTAAAAACCGTAAGCCCAGTGCCTGTAACATGCCAACTCCCGCATCATTTGTCGCACTGCCACCTAAACCGATAATAAAATGACGATAGCCCTCATCTAATGCTTTTTTTATAAGCTGTCCTATCCCATATGTTGTCGTTTTTAAAGGATTACGTTTATCTTCTGGAATAAGATATAACCCCGAAGCACTTGCTGCTTCAATAATACATGTTTGACAATCTCCTAAAACACCATATGTCGCTGTTATTTCATGACCAAGTGGATTTTTCACCTCAGCTTGATATACCTTCCCTTTTGTGGCTGCTATAAGTGTATCCATTGTTCCTTCACCACCATCAGCCATTGGAGCAATAATCGTTTCAGCGTCAGGTAAATATTTTTTTACACCTTTTTCTATTGCAACAGCTGCGTCATATGCTGATATACTTCCTTTAAAAGAATCGGGTGCGATAACTATTTTCATATTGAACAACACCTTTTACGATATTTATACTAATTATTTGGAAGGTCTATTATTTACCTTCATTAAAGATAAAAGCCTTTCTCTTTCTTTATAAAGCTGCTGTGCTTCTTCAATATTTATTTTTTCAAAACAAATTGTATCTCCTGGCTTCTTTTGCGCTAAGTATGGTAAATCTACATCAGTAACAACACCTATTTTTGTATAACCACCTGTCATTTGACAATCTGCCATTAATACAATCGGTTGTCCATTTCCTGGAATTTGGATTGATCCCATCGTAATATAATCAGAAATAATATCTGGGCCAACTTTATGTGAAATGGATACTCCCTCTAAGCGAAAGCCCATTCGATCAGATTCATTTAATACTTTGTAGCTGCTTGTACAAAACTTTTCAAGCTCTGTTGTTTCGAACTCATCTGCCTGTGGTCCTAAAATAAATCTTATTGGACGATGCTTACTAAAATTAGGCCGATATTCTACTGGAACTATCCTTCCAACTGATACATCTACAGCATCTCCGATTGAAATAATATCTTTGGACTGCAATGCTTTTCCATTAATGCCTCCAAAGCCTGCCCTTAAAGAAGTGGATTTACTGCCAATCACTACTGGAACATCAACGCCCCCTGCAATCGCAATATAGGCACGACAACCGTAGCCAGTTGCAAAGCCAAAAGTTAATTCATCTCCCTTCTCAACTTTAATGGAAGTCCAAAGTGGCACAGGTTCACCATTTAACTTTGCCTCTATATCTGCACCAGTAATCGCAATAATGCCACTTTCTAAAAATTTTAAATGTGGTCCCATAAGAGTTATTTCGATTGCTGCTTCATCATCATGATTGCCGACTAAAATATTTCCGATTCTTAATGATAGCTTATCCATTGCACCACTAGCTGAAATACCATATTTTTGATAATTAGCTCTGCCGAGGTCTTGAATTGTTGACATTAGTCCTGGTTTAATGATTTCAATGAATTCCATTTTTCAATCCACTCTCTCTGTTTATTGTCATTCCATTGCTCAGCTTCTTCTACACTAATTGCCTCAAATTTAATATAATCTCCAGCAAGTAATGTGCTCGGCGGGTTTTGGTATGGATTAAATGTTTCCATAGGCGTTTGACCGATTACATGCCAGCCACTCGGTGATGCTAGCGGATGCAGTACAGTAAGTCGATTAGCGATGACAATCGAGCCTTTCTCTACTTTTATTCTTGGACTACTTCTTCTTTTTAATGCTAATCGTTCATCCAAGTCGCCTAAATATGGATAGCTACCAATTACCCCCAACATATAAATAAAGTATGGTTTCGATGTATGTAGTCGAATAACCTCATCTATATCCAATCCTGTGTTTTCAGCAACATATTCAATATCTGAACCATATTTTCCTCCATACACGACTGGAATATGAATAATATTTTTCGACTTATGGTCTTTATATTGATTAATAATGATGTGACCCTTTATCCTATCAAGTTCTTCTGTTAATGCTTTATACGTTATGATTAAAGGATTATAACGTATCGCAACCGTGCAAAATGTAGGAATAATTTGTGTGACACCTGAAATATTTATGGCCTCAACCTCTTGTGCAAAGCTTAATACTTTTTGATTTACATTAATTGTTATTTCCTTTTCAAATTGAGCCACAATTACTTGATCTCCTAATGGCAAAAACTTAGGATATTGTACATTTCTATTTTGTTCAGACTGCTCTGCTGTAGTTTCCTTAAGCATCTTTATCCCCCCGAATCAGTCACTTCCTCACTAAGATGAAAATATTGGAATCAGCATAAAATAGCGATGATTATATTTTTCCATCGACAACCTATACTTCATCCAATATCACCTTACTCCTTTTAAAATCACCATGTATTGTTCCACCCATTTTACTAACAGCTCTTAATCCTCACCAAAAGCCTCTCTACCAATTTCCTCCATTGATTTGAACCTTGTTTCTACGCCTAAAATTGCTACTACTAATGCTACAACTCCTAATATAGAGCCAATCGTAACAAATACCGCTACCTGACCAAATTGTGTTAATACCCACGCAATTCCATACGGCGTAAAAATTGTAACAATTCGTCCAACTGCATTACAAAAGCCTGAGCCTCTTAAACGTACCTCTGTTGGCCAAATTTCTGGAACATATACTGCAGAGGATAAACAAACATATATATAAAGCACTGTAATCAAAATAAAACCGATAATCATAATCAAAATCTCGGAGGATTGTAAGGCGTAAATATAGCCGAGAATGGCAATGGTTACTAGCAATCCAACTGCTAACCATTTACGTGGAAACTTATCAATAATTTTAGTAGCTACAAATACGCCAAAGGGTGCTCCAAACAAAATAATAGTTGTCATTAATAATGATTTACTAACCGTAATTCCTGATTGAACAAACAATGTAGGAATCCAAGTCATAATGCTATAGATAGCTGTATTCATCCCAATTAACACAAAGCTTCCTAAAATCGTTCTTCTTAATAAATTACCTTTAAATAAGCTTGAAAACGGAACTTTTTTAACTTCTTGGCCTACATCAATATCCGCTTCCATTACAGGAGGTAATTTAGTTCCTGTTTCTTTTTCAATATCCTGCTCTACCTTCGATAGAATAGCCTCAGCTTTATCGAGCTCTCCACGTGCTGCAAACCAGCGAGGTGATTCAGGTAAGCCGTGACGAGCAACCCATAAAATTAATGCTGCTACCCCAGCAATCATAAACATTGCTCTCCAGCCTAGCTCTGACCCTAAAGCAGGCATCACCAATAAACCTGTTAAAGTTGCGATAGGCGGTGCAAAGTTTGCTAATAATGATAATTTAGCTGACCATTTCCCTCGCACCCTACTTGGGATAAATTCTGGGAACGTTGCAAATCCTACCACAAGCTCTGCCCCTAACCCGATACCAATAATTCCTCGTAAAATAATTAACGTAACCATATCTGTGGCAAAAGCTGCTGCAATTGAAGCTATTCCAAAGATTAATAAATTAATTTGATAGGCAAATTTTCTTCCCTTATGATCACCAAGAAGCCCTGCTAAAATCGAACCGATAAATAACCCTGCCATTGTTGCTGATGTAAAAGCAGCATTCAAATAGTTATTGGACCACCCATTTTCAATTAATTGAGCTAAAACTGCTCCTCCCATATAATTGTCAAAGCCATCAATTAAAATCCCGATTCCGATTAACCAGAATACACTTTGATGCCATTTCGAAATGGGTAAGCGATCCATTCTTGCACCTATGTCATTTTGTTTTGCCACAGCATATTCCCCTCCTTAAGTAATAATCATTTTTAAATATGAAGGTCTATTGTATTTAGATGATTTGTAATTACAGGCAATGAAATATAATTATATCCATCATTTTAGTTAGATTTTGGTTATATAATGTTTTGCGTTGTTCCAGCCATAAACGCTTTCACATTATCAATTGCCATATCTAGTAGTCGCCCACGAGCTTCCTTTGTTGCCCATGAAATATGCGGGGTTATTAAACAATTTTTTGCTGATAATAATGGATTTAATGCAGATGGTGGCTCAATATCCAAAACGTCTAAGCCTGCTCCTGCAATTACCTCATTATTTAATGCATCCGCAAGGTCTTGATTATTGATTAACTTCCCTCTAGACGTATTAATAATAATGGCTGACCCTTTCATTATCGCTAAATTATCTCGATTAATAATTTCTTCTGTTTCTGGGGTTAATGGACAATGTAAACTAATAACATCTGCTTCTTGTAATAAATCTGTTAAATTATCTGCCCATTGAAAGTATGGTAGGTCTACTTCACGTTGGTGACGGTTATATGCGATAATCGACATCCCTAATGCTGATGCTATTTGGGCTGTTTGATAGCCAATGCGTCCAAAGCCAATAATACCAAATTTTTTACCTGCTAATTCAGTTAAGGGATAATTCCAGAAGCACCAGTCAGGGTTATTTGTCCACTCTCCAGCCCTTACTGCATCACTATGCCTTTGTACACGCTGACAATGCTCTAATAATAAAGCAAAAACCATTTGTGCCACAGAATGAGTTCCATACGCTGGAATATTTGCTACAACGATGTTTCGCTCTTTAGCTGCTTCAATGTCTACAACATCATACCCAGTGGCAAGTATCCCCACATATTTTAATTTTGGTAATTGTGCAAAGGTTTCTTTTGTAAGTGGCGTTTTATTCGTTAAAACGAGTTCAGCCTCCGCTGCACGTTCCACAATTAAATTATTGGGTGTGCGATCATATACAGTCACTTCACCGACTTCTGATAATTTGTCCCAGCTCAAATCGCCTGGATTCAACGTATAGCCATCCAAAATAACGATATTCATTGCTTGTCTTAACCTTCCTTTCAAATATGATCATGCTAAAAATAGTCAGTGCTTATGAAAATGCCTTTGTCATTCTTTGCATAGCTTCCTTCAACAGCTCATCTGAATTTGCGCAAGATATTCTAACATTTTTCTTGTATTCTGGACCAAACGCCTCTCCAGGCGTTACAGCTACACCTACTTCCTCTAATAAATATTCCGCTAGCTGATAAGAATCAAAGCCTTTAAAGTCAATCTCAGGAAATACATAGAAAGCTCCTTCTGGCTTCTCACACTTTACACCAGAGATTTTATTTAAGCTCTCCACCACAAAATCTAATCTTTCCTCATAGCGATTTTTCATTTTTATTACTTCTTCTTCACTATTTTTTAATGCTGCAATACCTGCAATTTGTACAAAAGATGTTGTACAAGTCATCATATGTTGCTGTGCCTTTAGCGCTGCACTACATAATTCCTCTGGTAATGCTAAGTACCCTAAACGCCAACCTGTCATTGCATAGCCCTTTGAAAAGCTTTGAACAGTAATCGTTCTTGTTAATAGCTCAGGGTCGCTCGCTACACTTATAAATTGGTGGCCATCATATGTTAAACGATCATATACTTCATCAGAAATAACGATTAAATTATGCTCCTTAGCAACTTTACGAAGCTCAGCAATTTCTTCCTGCTTTAATACTCTTCCTGTCGGGTTATTTGGTGTATTAATAATGATTGCCTTTGTTTTTGCCGTACAAGCTTCAGCAATTAAGTGACCTTTTAAGGTAAAATTGTCTTTTTGATCTAGGCTAACATAAATCGTTTTGCCACCAACCATTGTAATGAGTGGCTCATAGCTTACCCAAGCTGGATTAACAATAATAACCTCATCATCTGGATTAACTACGGACATAAGTGCGATATAGAGTGCTAACTTTCCACCTGGTGTTACGATAATTTGTGAGGCATGATAATTACAGTTATCGACATTACGCAATTTAGCAGCAATTGCTTCACGTAACTCAGGGATTCCTGGACTATTTACATAATGTGTTTTTCCTTCCTTCATCGCTTCCTCAGCAATATTAATAATATTGTGCGGCGTATCAAAATCTGGCTCTCCTCCACCTAGGTTAATAACGTCCTTCCCTTGTTCAATTAATGACCTTGCTTTATCATTTATTGCGACAGTTTTTGATTCCGATAAATGATTAAACACCTCAGCATTTAATAGCGTCATACACGCGTACCTCCTAACACACCTTTTTTCATTAAAGCTTCATCAATCCAGTCGTAATTAAGGGTGCCTGCTTCAATTTGTTCTAGTTGATTTTTTTCCATCGCTTCGATTCGTAGAGCTTCCTGTAATACTTCGTTATTTGCTTGTGCACAAGGAATCACGGTAATTCCATTATCATCACCAATAATTAAGTCTCCCGGATTGACGATAGCTCCTGCACAAATAATAGGGACATTAATTTGACCTGGCCCTTCACGAAATGGTCCGGCTGGTGTTGCCCCCTTTGCATATACGGGAAAGCCTAATTCCTTAATCTCCTCTGGATCACGAATTGCACCATCAACAACAAATCCAGCAAGTCCTCTTTTTTGCCCAATGGAACTCATAATTTCTCCTAGCAATGCACGGCTTTCAAAGCCACCCCCATCAATGACGATAATATCTCCTGGCTCTGCCATATGTATTGCCTTATGAATCATTAAATTATCGCCAGCTGATGTTTTTACTGTAAAAGCTGTCCCCTTTAAACGAATACCCGGCTTATTGAAATGTTTAATAGAACTCATACAATTAAAACGACCTAAAGCATCTCCAATAATGGTTGTGCTAATTTTGCCAAATGCATCAACAAATTCTTTAGAAACCTTTTTCTCTATTGATTCCATACGATAAATCATTTTGAAAACCCCTTTAATTTCTGGTTATTCAGAAATTTCTTATTTTTCATTATCATAATGGCTCATTTATTAATTGTAAAATTGAATATATTGAGTTTTAAAATCGAAAATATAGATTTTCAAACCTAAATTATTCTAATATGCAGAGATTATAAAACCAATTACAGCTTGGTATAATTAGCGAGTTCACACAGAAAATCATTGCTATCTGCTTAATCGAAACAAAAAATACTAACACTAGTAGCGCATAATTTGCACTGCTTCGTGTTAGTATTTTTAAAATGGGAAGAAGAAAGGAATAGCTACCATCATCACAATAAACATCACGATTTGTAGTGGAATACCTATTCTAACAAAATCCATAAATTTATAGCCACCCGCTGTCATGACTAATGCATTTGTAGGAGAAGCAATTGGGGTAGCGAATGCCATACTTGCCGCTACTGCTACGCCAATCATAAAAGTTGTAGGGCTAACCTCCATTGCAATAGCAGCGCTCATTGCAATAGGGGCAAATAATACAGCAGTTGCCGTATTACTAATAAACTGACCAAAAACAGCCGTTAATAGATAAACTCCAATTAATACGCCATAAGGGCCATAATCACCAAGTGCATGAATGATACCATCAGACAAAATGGTCATGCCTCCTGTTTTTTCTAACGCTGTTGCCATTGGTAGCATGGCTGCAACTAATACAATACTTTCAAAATTCATATTGCTATAGGCATCTTCCATATTGCGCAAGCATCCTGTTAAAATCATAAGCACAGCGCCAATCATCACTGAAATAACGGCTGGGAAAATTTCAAATGCCATTAATATAATCATCAATAGCATAATAATCCCTGCAATACCCGCTTTTCCTGTAGCAGCTGCGACGCTGGCATGCTCCCTCGGCTGACCAACAACAACAACATCCTGTGTTTCTCTTGCCAGTAACAAAATTTCATCCCATGCACCTTGTACTAATATCGCATCTCCAAATTTCAGCTTATGTGAAACCATATCCTGAAGCTTATAGCCACCTCTGCGATTAATACCAATAATATTTAAGTTATATTTCTCACGGAAACCAAGAGAACTAACTGTTTCATTAATAAAGCTTGAATTTGGTGTGAGCAATACCTCTGCAATGCCAAGATGTTTGGATACTAATTCATCTGCCTCACCTTTTACTAATCCTTGCACCTCAAGATGATAGTCCTCAGCAAAACGGCGAATATCCTCTTCCTCACCTTGGACATATAGCTCATCCTTAGCATGAATCACGCTGGTAGGACCCGCCATTTCCTGATAGGTCATTGGCAGTAAATTGATGCCCTCCTGTGATTTCCGATGAATTTTCATCATACAAAGTGTATACTTCGCTGGCAGCTTTAATTCTGCCAATGATGTTTCAATAATCGGTGAATCATCTGGTACAAAAACTTTAAAAAGACGGTTGTTTAAATCATATTGTTTAATAATTTTTTTAGGTGAAAGCTTATAGCCTTCATTTGTCTGTGTACGATTTTGATCTTTTGGTAATAAAATATTGCGCACAAGCACTAAGTAGCTAATCCCTGCTATCATTCCAACAATGCCAATAGGTGTTATTTCAAAAAAACCTAGCTTACTATAGCCTCGATCAATTAGTAGCTGATTTACAATTAAATTGGTTGGTGATGCAATTAATGTCATAAGCCCTGATAAGCTTGCCACATAAGATAATGGTAATAAAAATTTAGAAGGGCTCACCTTCATACTAATAGCGATACTAACGACAATTGGCATCATTAATGCTACAGTACCTGTATTACTCATAAATGCCCCAACTGTTCCTACAATAATCAGCAGCAATACAAATAATTTTAGCTCACTATTGCCTGACCATTTAAGCAGTAATTGCCCTGCCATCCCTGCAAGACCTGTACGTAAAATACCAGCACCCACGACAAATAGCCCTGCAATCATTAGCACAACAGAGTTGGAAAAGCCAGCTAATGCTTCAGCAGGCGTTAAAATATCTGTAATGACAAATGCCAAAAGTGAGATAAGAGCTACAAGGTCTGCTCGTATTTTATTGGTAATAAATGCAAAGATTGTTGCTCCTAAAATAAGAAATGTTAATGTAAGCTGCACATTCATGAATTCCTTTCTAACATTCAAAACATTTTATTGTCCATATTATTTTATTATAGCTTACAAAAGGTGAGATATGATAAAATTCACCATCTGTTCAAAATAAAAAGTGCGGTATATAACCACACTTTTTATGACTTCTGATAAAGCTGATGCTCTTTAATATAGTCATAGCATGCATCTGGCAGGAGGTATCTTGGTTCTCCGCCCATGGCAAATTCCTCTCGAATGTAGGTGGAGCTAATTTCCATAGCTAAGCCCTTATCAATAAGGTGAAATCGCCCATCATCATTGTTTCTTAAAATAGGAGAACGACTAATGGTTGATAGCATATCAATACCATGCCTTGCCATCACAATAAATTTATTTTCCGCTACAAGTGCATCACCTTTTTTCCATAACCCTGCACCGATATCCGCCAATAAATCTGCACCCATAATAAAATGTACCTCATCATTTGGATGCTTTACTCGAAAATATTTCATTGTATCGTATGTGTAGATATTCCAGCCCTCTTGTTCCATTTCATAGGAATCCGCAATAAAACGTTCGTCCTTGGCTATTGCTAGCTGTAGCATATTCCAACGATGCATATCCTTTGTTTTAATGGTTTTATCCTTACGTTTACTTGAACAAGGTAAAAAAATAACCTGATCTAGCTTACAGCGATGTGCAACTGTGCTAGCTGTCCAAAGGTGAACATTAGTAATTGGATCAAAGGATGAACCATAGATGCCTATTCTCGCCATTGTCATTTCCTCCTGCCGTTGTCTTTTACATTTTCACTCTTCTTGAAACCTTTTCCTTTACTGCTTGAATACTTGCCATTTTATTGTCCCAGCAAGCCTGACTTAAATCGACAGGATATTCTTCTGGATTGAGTGTTCGCTTATACTCACACCATAGCAATTGCAAGCTTTCCTTTGCATATGCCTGTATTTCTTGCAGTGTCGGTTCCTTATAAACAATCTTGCCGTTTTCTATAATACTGTCATGCAATTCAATCGCCGTAAAATTGGTGACAAATTTACTAATATACGTATGAATAGGGTGGAACATTTTTAACCGTTCTACTTGCTGAATATTTTCCTCATCCAATGCAATATAGTCCCCCTCAGCATGACCATTCTCATTATTAATAATACGGTAAACACGCTTACGCCCAGGAGTTGTCACCTTTTCAGGATTAGCTGAAATTTTAATCGTATCAACCAGTTCGCCGTCCCCATTTTCAATGGAAACTAATTTATAGACGCCACCAAGAGCAGCTTGATCGTATGCTGTAATAAGCTTTGTGCCAATTCCCCAAGCATTAATTTGAGCTCCCTGCGATTTTAAATGCATAATTGTATATTCATCTAAATCATTTGAAGCCATAATTTTTGCTTGTGTAAAGCCTGCATCATCTAGCATTTTTCTTGCCATTTTCGAAAGATATGCCAAATCACCGCTATCTAAACGAATACCGATAAAATTAATAGTATTACCTAGCTCCTTCGCCACGCGTATAGCATTTGGCACACCTGAACGTAATGTATCATAGGTATCCACCAAAAACACACAGTCCTTATGTGCTGCTGCATATTTTTTAAATGCCATATATTCATCTTGATAAGCCTGTATCATCGCATGTGCATGAGTGCCTGATACGGGAATACCAAATAGTTTTCCAGCCCGTACATTACTTGTAGCAGAAAAGCCACCAATATAAGCTGCACGTGTTCCCCAAAGCGCTGCATCAAACTCATGGGCACGTCGAGTACCAAACTCCATAACAATATCCTCACCCACTACTTGTTTAATACGTGAAGCCTTTGTAGCAATTAATGTTTGGTAATTCACAATATTTAATAATGGCGTTTCAATTAGTTGTGCCTGTGCTAACGGTGCCTCAATTCGTAAAATCGGCTCATTTGCAAAGACAAGCTCCCCTTCCTTCATGCCTACAATTGTGCCTGTAAACTTCATCTCCTGTAAATACTGTAGAAATTCCTCTGGATAGCCCCCTTGTTCACGCAAATATTGAATATCACTAGCAGAGAAGCCAAAGTTTTTCATAAACTCTACTACTTTTTTTAAACCTGCAAAGATGGCATATCCATTGCCAAATGGCAGCTTTCTAAAATATAGCTCAAAAATAGCCTTACGTTGATGAATACCATCCTGCCAATAGGCTTGAGCCATATTTATTTGATATAAATCAGTGTGTAGCATAAAGCTATCATCTGTATATGTCATGTCCTTCCCTCCATTTATCTATTCAATAATTGTCGCACCTAGTGTATGTTCAAAATGACCTAATGCCCATTCATGTCCTGCTTGGTTAAAAGATGCAACCGCATTTTTATGAATAACAATTGTAAATCCTTTATTATAAGCATCTACCGCTGTATGAAGGACACAAATATCTGTACAAACGCCAATTAAATGCAGCTCTGTAATGCCTCGCTCACGCAATTTTAATTCTAAGTCTGTTCCTGCAAAAGCAGAATACCGCGTTTTATCGAGGTAGTAGACATGCTCCTGCTCTTGATTTGCCTCATACAGTGCTTGTAAGCCACCATATAGCTCTCTACCTTTTGTATTCCGAATATTATGCGGTGGAAATAGCTTTGTTTCTGGATGATATTGATCGCCTTTTTCATGGACATCTATTGCGAATACTGTAAACTCACCATTCGTAATAAATTCCTTTGTTAATGCTATATTTGCTTGCTCTAGTAGCTGCCCAGGCTCTCCGCATGTTAAAGCTCCGTCTGCTGCAACAAAATCCACTGTATAATCAATATTAATCAATGCACGCTTTGTCATTATTTCATCACTCCATTTTATTAATTAGTAATATATAAATTACAAATTACAAAGTTTAAAATAATCAGGAAAGACGGCTCTTTCCTAATGATAAATTGATTCCACAATCTCACGGTCATTAAATGTATACAATTGTGACGGTCTAAATGAATTTCGCTTTGTTTTCTTTGGCTTCCCTTCCCTATCCAATACCTTATCAATAAAAGGTAATTTAGGAGCCTTTGCAAAAAATACAGAGTCATTGGCAATTCGTGGGTCTTCATCCACTGTTAACAGCACACGCTGTAATTCAGATAACGTAAACTCTTGTGGTAAAAAGTTTTTCGCAACAGTTGTTTGAATCATATCCCTTTTAATAAATGCCAATGCATCGGCAATAATTTGGCGGTGATCAAAAGCAAGCTGGAGCGTAAATACCTCCTCAATATCGAATAGCTCCACCTCAGCAGCATCATCATTCGCCTGTCGTTGTTCAATAAACATTTCTGGCACAATTGCATAAAAGGCATTCGATATCATCCATCCACGAGGGTCACGATCAACCTTATCGTAAACGCCAAAATGTTGTAAATGCAACCCCTCTACGTTTGTTTCTTCTTTTAGCTCTCTTTTCGCAGCAATATAGGCTGTTTCTTTGTGATTAGCGTCTACAAAGCCTCCAGGCAGTGCCCATTTGCCGCCTTCAATATTTGGATTGCCTTCCGCATCCTTTGCTGCACGCTTGATGAGCATAATTTTTAGCGTCATATTTGGCGGCGCTTTTTCCTCTTTTTTCTCTGAAACAATTGTAAAAATTGCAATATCTGCTGTATAGCCATCGGGTGTTTGATATTTAGAAGAATCGTAGTGAGCAAGTATATCTTCTTCACTATGGAATTTTGACATTTTGTAAACTCCTTTATAAAAGCAACTTTAAGTAATTTGTAATTTAATGATTACTATTTAATATAATAATCCTTCATTCTCCTCATTGCAAGCTTTTAATAATTGTATTCAAAATAAACCAACCAATTGCTAATAAAAGTGCTGACAATTGGTTGGCTTTTATGATTAAAACATCTCTGAGGATGTTTTTGCTTGCATATGCAGTAGTAAATAGTCTGGACCACCAGCTTTAGAGTCTGTGCCTGACATATTGAACCCACCAAATGGTTGATACCCAACGATAGCCCCTGTACAGCCACGGTTAAAGTAAAGATTTCCAACATGGAAGTCTTCACGAGCCTTTTCGATATGCTCGCGGTTATTCGTAATAACTGCACCTGTTAAGCCATATTCTGTGTTGTTGGCAATTTCAATAGCATGATTAAAATCTTTTGCCTTTGTGAAGCCAACAACTGGGCCAAAAATTTCTTCCTTCATAATTCTTGAGTCTGGAGAAAGGTCAGCAAATACAGTAGGTTGAATAAAGTAACCGATTGAATCGTTTCCTTCTCCACCTGTTAATAGCTTGCCCTCCTGCTTGCCAATCTCGATATAACCCATAATTTTATTATATGCACTTTGATCAATCACGGTTGCCATATAGTTTGCATAGTCAGTTGGATCGCCTTGTGTTAATTCATTTGTTAATGCTACAACACGTTCTAACACTTGGTCATAGACATCTTCTACCACAACTGCACGTGAACAGGCAGAACATTTTTGCCCTGAGAAACCAAATGCAGAAGTGACAATTGAATTCGCTGCTAACTCAAGGTCTGCCTCTTTATCAACAACAATTGTATCTTTTCCGCCCATTTCTGCGATAACACGTTTAATCCAAATTTGTCCGTTATTAACTTTTGAGGCACGTTCGAAAATACGAAGACCAACATCACGTGAACCTGTAAAGCTAATAAATCTTGTATCCTTATGGTCAACAAGGTAATCTCCTACCTCTGCACCGTTTCCTGGTACAAAGTTAAGCACACCTTTAGGAAGACCTGCTTCTTCCATGACTTCAACAAATTTAGCAGCAATAATTGGCGTCGTTGAAGCCGGCTTTAATAATACTGTGTTACCTGTCACAATCGCAGCTACAGTTGTGCCAGCCATAATTGCAAATGGAAAGTTCCATGGTGAAATGATAATACCGACACCTAGTGGAATATAATCATAGCGGTTAAATTCATTTGGACGGCTTTGAACAGGTGCGCCATCTTTAATAACAAGCATTTGACGTGCGTAATGCTCTAAAAAATCAATTGCTTCTGCTGTATCTGCATCCGCCTCTCTCCATGGTTTACCCGCTTCCTTTGTTAGCAATGCTGAAAACTCATGCTTACGGCGACGAATAATAGCAGCAGCCTTGAATAAAACGTCCGCACGAAATTCAGGCTTTACCTTTTTCCATGTTTTAAATGCCTCGACAGCTGCTTGCATTGCTTTTTCAGCTAGCTCCTGATCTGCCTTTGATACACGGCCAATTACCTCTTTTTTATTGGCAGGATTATAGGAAACAATTTTGTCCTCTGTAGTAATTCGTTCCCCACCAATGACTAAATCATAATCTTGCCCTAAATATCCTTCAACTGTTTGTAAAGCTTTTGTATATGCTAAATGATTCTCTTCTACACTAAAATCAGTAAAAGGCTCATGCTTATATGCTACTACCATATATACCTCCAATATTTTTATCCCCTCTTAATGGGTAACTCGATTTACTCCACTGATTGAATATGCATTTCATCTACTTATCTTACAGGCACTTCTAGTTCTATTAATTGTTGTTTTAGTTCCTCCTGCAGGCTAACAGAAACATCCACTAACGGCACTGAAACTGAGCCAACTGGTACATTAATCATACTTAATGCTGCTTTTACAGGTCCTGGATTGCCTTCTTTATATAGTGACTTCATTAATGGGAAGAATTTTTGATGTAATGCTACTGCCTCATCATATTTTTTCTCTTGAACTAAGTTATAAATTTGTACCCATACATCTGGAAGAAGATTTGAGCTAGCCGTTATAGCACCTGGTGCTCCTGCGATAAATGAAGATACCGCCCTGAAATCTTCTCCACAAAGAACTGCGATTTTATCCCCAACTGTTTGAAGCAGCTCAAGAACATCACCAATATTATCTGAGCAAACTTTCATTCCTACTACATTTGGTACTTTTTCAACTACTTCTTTTACGACATCGTTTGCTAAATGAATACCTGTTTTGTAAGGGATGTTGTAAAGGATAATTGGCATATCTAAACGTCTATCAAATTCTTGATAGTATTCGATAAAGCCTTGTCTTGTTGGATTTACATAGTATGGTGTCACGACCATCACAGCGTCAGCACCAGCTTGTTTTGCATAATTTCCCAATTCTACATTGTCACCTATTCCTGGAGAAAGTAGGCCTACTACCACTGGCACACGACCAGCTGATGCTTTGATTGCTACATCAATTGCAACTTTTCGCTGCTCCATAGTAATCGCAGCATATTCACCTGTTCCACCTAGTACGAGTAAAGAGTGAATATTATGGTTCAGTTGATCTTCAATTAAATGGGCAAAGTTTTCTTGATTTACTGTCCCATCCTGATGTAAAGGTGTTACTAATGCTGTCATAATTCCATTGTATTTCATAATTAAAACTCTCCTTTTAAATGTTATTTAGTATTTTATAGGCTTTTGCAGAGCCTAATACTTGCGGATTTACTACATTTTTCGAAATTCTTCCATGTAACACAACGCCAACCTCTTGTGTGATCGATTCAGAGCATCTATCCTTCGCTTCTAATGTATCGCCACCGAAATGTGGTGTAAGAATAACATTGTCCAAGGCAAAGAGAGAGTTATCACTAGCTGGGGGCTCTTGCTCTAAAACATCCAATGCTGCACCAGCGATTTGCTTATTCACCAATGCCTGATAGAGCGCCTCTTCATCAATCAATGGGCCTCTCCCCAAATTAATGACATACGCGGAATCTTTCATTAACTCAAATTGCTTTGTAGAAAACGAATGATAGGTACCCTTCGTTAGCGGTGCGTGTAAAGAGATAAAATCACATATTGGAAGATTCATATTTAAGTCATTGATTTTTACAACACCATGTAGCTGCATTTCAGATTCTGTGACGAATGGATCGAAGCCTAAAACAGTCATGTTAAATGCCTTTGCTTTTTTAGCTAAATCCTGTCCAACTCGACCCATTCCTACGATTAAAAGTGTCTTCCCATTCACTTCCATTGGGAAATATGTTTCTCGATAATGCCATTCATTATTCCGAACTTTTGCATCACTAATTTTTAAGTTTCTACTCAAAGCTAGAACAGACATCATTGCATGTTCTGCAACAGATGTATAATTGCTGGATGGTGCATTTAGCACAACTACATCATTTTCTGTAGCACTTTGAACATCTATATGGTCCAGCCCAACACCATGCATCCCAACAACTTCAAGGGAAGGACAGCTTTCCAAAATTTTCTTTGTTATTTTTTCTGTTCTGACGATCACCGCATGCGCCTGATGTTCGTTGATATATTGAATAATGGTTTCCTCTGAACCGTTCGGTGCTAACACTACATTAAAATAATTTGTTAAATACTTAACACCATTCGCTCGAATAGTAGGTTCAATTAATAGGACTGTTTTTGTCATGTAATTTCTCCTCTAATTTCTTCATTATAATACTTAGTATACTAAGTTAGGATAAAAAAATTTATATCTTTTTTAGGAATGGAAGTCTTCGTTTTTCAACACAAAGACTCCATTGCTTTTATAATACTTTTGATAGAAATGCTCTTGTTCTTTCGTGGGATGGGTTTGTAAATATGTCTTTTGGATTTCCATCTTCCACAATATTACCACCATCAATATATATCACACGATCAGCTACCTCACGCGCAAAGCCCATTTCATGCGTGACAATTACCATTGTCATCCCTTCCTGCGCTAGTTGCTTCATAACTCGTAAAACTTCACCAACCATCTCAGGGTCCAAGGCAGATGTCGGCTCGTCAAACAGCATTACATGTGGCTCCATTGCTAACGCTCGTGCAATGGCAACACGTTGTTGTTGTCCACCTGATAAATTCGTTGGATAGGCATCTGCTTTAGCTGCTAATCCCACTTTCTCTAGCAGTTCCATTGCCTGCTTTTCAGCCTCTGCCTTGCTCTTCTTTTTCAGTTTCATCGGTGCTAATGAAATATTTTCTAAAACTGTTTTTTGCGGAAATAGATTAAATTGTTGGAACACCATGCCCATTTTTTGACGGAGCTTATTAATATCAACACTTTTATCTAAAATATTTTCGCCTTCTATAATAATTTCACCACCGCTTGGCTCTTCCAACAAGTTCAAGCATCGTAAAAATGTACTTTTACCTGAACCAGAGGAACCGATAATACAAACAACCTCTTTTGCCGCAATCTCTGTGCTAATATTTTTCAATACCTGTAACTCGCCAAAGGATTTTGCTAGATTATTTACTTTAATCATGAGATAACGAACCTCCGTTCCATCTTAGTTGAGATAAAGGAAACTGTGTAAATCGTGATAAAGTAGAATAATCCTACCATCGTTAATATTTCAAAAGATCTGAAATTCATCGCATAAATGGATTGTCCAACCATTGTTAATTCTGCGATGCCGATAACTGAAAGCATTGATGTATCCTTAATTGCATGCGTTAATTGGTTTACAAAGGATGGAATCATGCGGCGTACAGCTTGCGGCAAAATAATTAAAGCCATTGTTTGTGCATAAGAGAAACCTAATGATCTACCCGCTTCCATTTGACCTTTACCAATCGATTCAATTCCTCCACGGAAAATCTCTGTGTTATAAGCCCCAATATTTAAACTAATGGCAATCAATCCTGCTGTAAAAGCAGAAAGATGAATATCTAAAGCTGTAGGTGCGCCAAAGTAAATAAATAGTATTTGAATAAGTATTGGCGTACCGCGAATAAGATTGACATAGATGGCTGCTGGATATCGTAAAACTGCGTACTTTGACATCCGCATAAAACATGCAATAAGCCCAATTACAAGTGAGAAAACAATTGATAAAACAGATATTAATATTGTCATATATAAGCCTTTTAAAAGATAAGGCAGTGCGTCTACAATAACGTTAAAAGTTGTTTCCATACAAACACCTCACTTTAAATGAATCATTAACGAATTTTATTTACCAAACCATTTTTCATGAATTTTGTCATACTCACCATTTTCCTGAACCTTTTTTAAACCATCATTGATTTTATCTGCTAGCTCTTTATTTCCTTTTTTTACTGCAAATGCATGCTCATCCACTGTCATATGCTCGCCAACAATTCGGAATTTCACATTGTCCCCATCTACAGCTAAGCGATAATCTACTGTTGGCGAATTTAATACAAGTGCATCTGCATTTCCGTTCTCTACATCTAAATACAATGCATCAGTTTCTTTCAATGGCTTCGCTTGTCCACCATATTGTTCTGCTAATTTCTTTGCTTCCTCATATGTCGTAGAACCCTGTGTCGCAACAATTGTTTTACCTTTTAAATCCTCGAATGATTGAATAGAACTATCGTTTGCTACAACAAGCACTAGACCTGATTCTAAGAAGATATCTGTAAAATCAACTACTTCTTTTCGTTCTTCACGTATTAAAATGGAAGAGGCAATATGGATAGGCTACACTTAGTTGGACAGAATTTTTAAGGTCAAGTAGACTACAAATAACACATTTGAGGAGAATCTACATGACTAAAAGAGAACGCC
>NZ_JBIWBA010000036.1:0-22319 GCF_044760715.1 Lysinibacillus sp. NPDC098008 | reverse complement strand
GTGATGAAGATTTCTTGTTCTTTGTTTGGATAGATACGGAATTTGTATGCTTTGTTGACCCACACACGAAACACCTCTCTCTTTACCCGAATATTTGTTTCTATTTTAACCGAAAGGGGGTAGCTTTGGCTATCACCAACCGCCATTCATCGACCACCTACGCATTCGGCTACGCCCTACACATTCCTTGAAGTGGGCGTCTTCTGTCGGAAAACGATAAAAGCCATGCAAATCTCTCGCTAAGTCAAACCATTCGGCAATATATTGGGCAATGTATTGTTTTTCACGCGCAGTAGGCTGGTACAATGGGAATTCAACCTTTAGTATTGCGACCTGCGCGCTAATTTTACATAAAATAAGCTGTTCCTCTATTTTCAATAGTTTGTAGAGTAGATCATCCTTAACTTGATAAAGAATTTCTTGGTCTGTTCGGTGAAAGAATGTTAAACATGCCGTAAAACTAAAGTCCTTTGGTATAGCAAGCTCTATACCATTTGCACAATCAGTCCAGTTCATAGCGCCAGCTTCTCCTTCTGCCGGTATTCTGTAGGCGAGCAATTTTTTAACCGTCGAAATACTTTATAAAAATTGGATAGGCTTTGAAAGCCTACCTCATAGCAAATTTCCAGATTTGTATAGGCTGTATGCTTTAATAAATAGGCAGCCTTATCAATTCGAATCTTTTCTAAATACATGCGAGGTGTTTCAGCAGTTTCTTGTTTAAATAACCGTTCAAGATAAAAGGGACTGATGCCAACATGCTCTGCCATATCTTGTAATGTGAGCCTGCGCCTATATTGATTGACTAGCAAGGCTATCACATGCTTAATTAGCTGCGTATGTGGAGAATGTTCGATCTCAGGCTGACATCGTTTACATGCTCGATAGCCAGCCGCTTCTACTTGTTGAATATTCGAGTAAAATTCAACATTTATTTTTTTCGGCTTTCTTGATCTACAGGAAGGGCGACAATAAATTTTAGTCGTTTTAACGGCCGTATAAAATAGCCCATCATAGGTTTGATCACAAGCTATAATTTTTTCCCACATTTCGTCAAAAGATAGCTGAATTGGTTGCTCCATCACTAGCTCACCCCGCTTTTTAACTATTGATATAAATATAGCGTATCGTTATTCTCTAGTAATTGTGCAGCATTTTCAGTTAAATGTGCAACAATTTTATCTGAAAGCGCATTGTCAAAGCTAAAACGTCTAATCCCTGATTCCTGGCAATTTGCTAATGTTGGCGAAGAAAGAAGATTAAAAAGATACCGCTTACCCCCCTTTCTATATAAGCCTTACCCTTGCTACTGCTTCTTCAAAGGGCTGCTCTGTTAAGCTTCTTAAGCCTGCTAAATGTTTAGGAGAGTCTTCAATATTGATGCCTGCTTCAATATTTGTGAATAGAGGAATATGCACATGGTTTACAATGGATTGAATAATCGCCAAATGCTGAGGAAAATCAATGCATTCACCATCTGTATATGTGCAATTCCCCAGCTTGTTCTAATATAAATGCAGATTATACATCCTTCGCTCTTGTGTAGCATGTAAGTCATTAAATACTTGAATATGCGTCATAAGGATAGCCCCCATACTGTTATCTTAGCAGGAACTATTCGCTCATTGCGTCCTCAATCTTGCTGTTATGGTCTAGTTGAGTAAGGTAATTTTACAAAAAAAGACGTCTAAGACAGTAGCTTTGTCTTGACGTCTTTTTTTGTTGTTTCTTAAGTAAGTGCTTGTTCCTTCGCATGCTTTCTCTGCAAAGCAATTTCTTGTCGTTTTTCTTTTGTTACACGTTGCCAAATTATCACTGTAATCAATCCAACAATCGTTAAGCCTAATAAAATACCGAAGAACACTTTATAGCCTGCCGTACCATCCCAATAATCTAAACAAGCGCCTGCAATAATCGGCATAAAGATTTCACCACTATAGCCTATAATCATCAGCGGCATGGAAACCGTTCCTGTTGATTCTACAGGGTAATCCCCTTCCACTAGAATCGCAAAATGCATGGCTTGTAAAGCATACATAGATGTATAAATAATCCCAATAAATATTAGGAGCATAAGGATAAAGGAAGCCTTCCCTGGTAATAAAATAAGCCCCACTAAACCTAGTGCTAATAAACTATAGCCGATTAACACCATATTAGACACACCAATTCGATCACCAATAATGCCTGCACTAAAGCTACCAACTGGTCGACAATATTGAGAGAAGTAGCCTAAAGCCGCAGCAATTAGCGTAGACGCGCCAAACGCTGCCGTCGCATAAGGTGTAATGTAATAATAGCTAATAATCATCGCATAGGACGTAAAAATAAGAATTGTTGCAAGCCAGGTTGTTGGCATTCTTAACACTTTCCAAAGGACTGCCCAATCAAATGATTTACGACTTTCCTTGTCTTCACGGCTAACCTTTGCCTGGTCAGGGTCTTTATACAGCATCATAATCATAAAGCCTAACAAAAGACAAATTACAGAATACACCGTAATAACCGCTGAAAGAGCCATTTTATCACTCATATGTTTCGCAAAAAAAGCGAAAATTCCTAAAATCACAGCAGATTGAATAATATTGGTTACGCCTCGTCCACCTTCAAAAAATCCAAAAGCTTTTCCTTGTTCATTTTCAGAGCCTAAGGAGCGCACTGCTTTTACTAATGCTCCCCAGAATGTCATAATGGACGTGATTCCCCAAGCAGCATGAATCAGTAGAAGTACTGGATAGGGTGGATACAATAATAATGTAAACCCTAATAATCCTGTGGCTACTAAAGAAATGGTTAATAAATATTTCGTTTTCCAACGATCTGCACAAAATCCTCCAAAAATATAGGAAATTAAACAACAAACACCATATGCACTACCAAGTGTCCCCATTTGTGTATTGGTTAAATGAAACGCATCCAAAAAAACATCGTAATAGTAGTTTCTAAAATAAGGTAATGCGTAAATTAATGCACCTGAAACAGCTAAAATAACTAATGTAGCTGTATTCTTTTTTAACTTAGCCTCCATCTGTTTACCCCTTATCTGTTATTTACAAGCCATGACGTTTAATGTTTTCATCCCATTCCTTTAGGAAGACCTGTTTGTCATTTTCTTTAATCACCATTTCCCCGACAATTTTGAAATTTTCTTGATCCGATGTTTGTGTCACCTTAATATCAGCGTCAATCCACCAACCTTCACGACCAATTTTCATCTTTTGATAGATCGTATACTGAGCTGACAGTGGATCAGCATTCGATAAGGTTAATTCTCGCTTCAAATTATGTTCTACAGTGACATCAATATCATCAAAGCGATATATGCCCTCACCAAATACGCCTCCAACCCCATCCGTAATACATGTCCATGTATCTGCTAAAATATCGTAGGATATAGAACGATCAACTCTTCCTTCTTGTAGCGTTGTGATTGGTGTTAAAGGTGCACTTTCAGCATTCATATTGGGTCCAGCTACTTGCTGACCATGGAAGGTCGGCAATGACAAGGTAGCTGTTGCTAGATTCAATGTCAATGTAGCGTCTTCTGGCATTGGCCAAAACATCGGCCAAAACGTTGTCGCTAAAGATAAGCGTAAACGATGCCCTGCTTTAAATTGATGACCACAGCAATCTAACTGAACAAAGGCCTTTACTTTTTCACCAGGTGTTAGCAGGTCTACACGGTCATGCCCATTTAGGTGTGTTAAATTCATCACACCATAGGATACACGTGTGACAGCTCCATCTGGTGCTACATCTGATAGCTGTGCAAACAGCATTGCATGTGGCTTATCGCTCATTAATTCCACTTCAAATTTTGGATAGCCCACAATCTCTAGTGATTTCTCTAGCCTATCCGTTTCAAAAACCATTGCCATTCCATCATCTAGTCGTTGATCTGCTGGACTTTCTCCTAGTACCCCAGCGCCCATCCATTCACCCGATAAAAGACCATGATTTTGAGGAGTTTTTAGTAGGACTTGCTCTTGTTGCTCACTACGATTTTCTACTAGTTTTCCATGTGTCAGTTGATACACCTTAGTTTGTATCGATTCCGCTGCTGGCCACGATTCTAAACCAACCCAATAGCCTTTGCTGATTGGTTTCTTAACGGATGGCTCCATGCTCTCTTCTACCCAGACATTCACCATTGGTCCATCCATTACATCGTTGTCTATTCCTTTTAACCAATGATCCCACCATTTCACAGCTTCTTGTAGAAAGCCCATTGCTGGACCCGGCACTCCATCGTGGGGATAAACATGTGCCCATGGGCCAATGATGCCTTTTCTCGGAACAGAAAGCCCTTCCATTAAACTTAAGACTGTGTTTGTATAGGAATCTTCCCAGCCATCTAGCGCAAAAACAGGAATCTCTATATCATCGTAATTTTCACAAACTGAGCCATGTTTCCAATAATCATCCCTTGTTTGGTGCTCCATCCACTGTGCCATCCATAAAGGCATGTTTTCTAATCGTTCCATCCATTTTTCACGCCAACTATCTCCAGCAATATGAGGATCAATTGGACGTAGCTGGTATGCTAACATAATAGCGCCCCACCAGAAATTATCGTTTAATAAGCAACCGCCCTTATAGTGAATATCATTGTTATAACGGTCGTCTGTAAAGCCTACTGTGATAATCGCTTTTAATGCCTTTGGCCTGCGAGCTGCTACTTGCAGAGAATTAAATCCGCCCCACGATTTCC
Organism: Lysinibacillus sp. NPDC098008; assembly: GCF_044760715.1. NCBI lineage: Bacteria > Bacillati > Bacillota > Bacilli > Caryophanales > Bacillaceae > Lysinibacillus > Lysinibacillus sp. NPDC098008. The sequence continues at coordinate 17,608 of NZ_JBIWBA010000036.1, read as the reverse complement.
CCATCATACCAATATTGCCATCACACCAGCTTTGGTTAGCAATCCATTCAATGACCTCAAGGGCATCATCCTGCTCTTGCTTTAAATATTCATCTTTTAATAAACCATCTGATTCGCCTGAACCTCTCATATCTACACGAACAACAGCATAACCATGTCCTGCAAAATAACCATGCATTGGCTCATCTCTTGCTCTTGTGCCATCTGTTTTACGATAAGGAATATACTCTAAAATGGCTGGTACTTTCTGTCCTGCTTCCACTGTTGGTAACCAAATGCGACTAGAAAGCTTTGTACCGTCTGCTAACTCAATCCATGTATTTTCGATTGTTTCATATACACACTCAAATTGTGTCACAATTTTTTTACTCACTGAATAATCCTCCCCTTATGTCTAACCCTATTGATAGTTGTTCTACCAATTATTTCATATATTGATTTTTAGTAATCATGATTATAAAATAATTGTGATTAGTATATCATCTCGAAATCCATTTCACAACTCTGAATATTCTAAAAATAAGACATAAAATTGAAGATGGAATTCGAAATTGTTATGCTATAATAAAAAAATAATTAGTAAATTCATACATTTAAAGAATAATTCACATTACAAATATTGTTCGTCGGAGGGATTTTACTTTGAAAAAAAAAGAAATACAAAGGCGTCGTATGTGGAAATACTTTGTGGACGCCACAGCAGATATTATCGAAGAAGAAGGAGTAGAAAATGTAACGATCAGAAAAATTGCCGATAAAGCTGGTTATAATAGTGCTACCATCTACAATTATTTTTCAGAAATCTCTCATCTTCTATTTTTTGCCTCGATGAGATGTATGCAAGACTATACCAACGAAGTTGCCCGTTACATTGAAAAAGGCAAAGATCCCATTGAGAAATACTTATTGGCTTGGGAATGCTTTTGTCAATACTCCTTCAAACAACCTCAGATTTTTCACGCTGTCTTTATTATGGACTTAGGGGAAACACCAGAAACACTATTGGAAAATTATTATAATTTTTACCCTAATGATTTAATCAATATCCCAGAAGATTTACAGACCATTTTATTTCAACATAGTCTGACAAAACGAGGGCGTTCTATGTTAGAGATCGCTTTAAAAGAAGGCTACTTAACTGAGGGTAATGTAGATGCTATTAATGAAATCACACTTTTAATTTGGCAAGGCATGTTTACCAACCTATTAAACAATCGTAAAAACTATGATGCACAGCAAGCAACTGATATTGTTATGAAATATATTACTGAAATTGTTCAAAATGCCAACATTTTTGATGAGCAAAATAAAAACAAGCAACTTTAATTATAATAGCAGCATACTATTATTCTAACGTTAAATACTTCACCGACGCCGTGCAAAAAAATCCCTTTTAGCTGCTGCTAAAAGGGATTGCTTCTATTGCTGCCAATGATTTAGCTCTTTTAATAACTCAGGAAGCTGTAATTTCCTTACATCAATCGGTGGTAATGCCTTAATAAATTCCTTGCCATATGATTTTGTTGTAATGCGACGGTCTAGTACAATAAAGGCTCCTTTATCCTGTGAGGAGCGAATTAAGCGACCAAAGCCTTGCTTAAAGCGCATAATCGCTTCTGGTAAGGATAGCTCTGTAAAGGAATTGCGCCCTTGCGCTGTTAAATACTTGGCTCTTGCTTTAAAAACAGGCTCCTCTGGTGAGGAAAATGGCAAGCGTACAACAATCACAGAGGCGAGTGCATCACCTGGCACATCTACACCTTCCCAAAAGCTATTTGTGCCAAAAAGCACAGCATGGCTAAACTTTTGGAATGATTTTAAAATACGCATACGACTGCCTCCTGTTACACCTTGCGCAAACAGCATATAATCATCCAGCAGTTCGCTATCTTGAATTAGCTCGACTGTTTTTCGCAGCATATCCTGTGAGGTAAAGAGCACAAAGCAACGCCCCTCTGTCATTCGCACTGTACGTGTAATTGCATGAGCGACTGCCTCAATATATTCTTCCTGACTAACATGCTGAATTTCTGGCATATCTGTGACAATATATGCCTTTGCGCCCGCATAATAGGCTGGTGGTGCTTGTAGCTTCATGACTTCAATATCATTGGCAATACCTAATTGCCGTGTGACAAAGCGCTCATTGCTTGGCACTGTTAATGTCCCTGATGTCCAAACAATGCTTGCCTCTTCACGAATCGGTGCTAATACTTGATTAATAACAGTTGTGACATTCATAGGCTTTTTAAAAACATGCAAGCTACCGGGGATGCTACGTATATCAAATTCTAGCCATACTGAATTGCCATCCTGTGGTGCTAGGAAAATATCCTCCCATTCAGCAATTTTTATTTTGAGCTCACGAATCCAATAATGCCATTCTGTCACAATATAGCAATCGCTTTTATCTAACTGCTCAAGCGTATTTTCAAAGGCTTTACCAGCCTCCATTGCAAGATCAAGCCATTGCTGAGCCAGCTTACTCACTTGCATAAAAGGCTCTTTGGCCAATGCCGCCTCCTCTAAAAATAAGGTGCGTTTACTACTAGTAGCCTGCTTTCCTTTTGTAAGCTGCTGTATTGTTTTCAAAGCTTGCTGAATGGTGTCATCGAATGCTCGCTGTAAACGGATAAATTGGGCATCGAGTCGCTGTAGGCTTTGCATCGATATACGTTGCTTCTTCTTTGCGGCAGCACTGAATTGCTGAAAAAGGGCTGTATCCTCCATTGTGCCAATTTGCCCTAAAATATATTTCCATTGCGTATAGGAGAACATCACCTCATCCTGCTGCATAGCGGCTTGAATAAATTGATGTGCCTCATCAATTACCCAGCCATCAATTTGTGTAAAGATGGGTGTTTGGCGCACTAAATCACTTAGCACCATTGCATGATTCGTCACAATACAGTCTGCCACTGCACTATTTTGTAAAGCCTGCTCATAAAAATCAAAGCTCTTAGACGGCTTGTCAGTTGGTATTTTACGTATTTTCTCTAAAAAGAGCTGGCCGCCGCCTGAAACATTTAGCTCACTTAACACACCTGTTTCCGTTTTCGTGAGCCACACAAGAATTTGTAAAATGGTCAGTGTATCGTCATAGGATTCATCTGCATAAGCCATACACTGCTCAAAGCGTTCAAGGTCGATATAGTGCTGCATGCCTTTTAGTACAGTAATATTCACTCTTGTGCCGAGAATTTCTTCAATCTTTGGTAGCTCCTCCTCTACAAGCTGCTCCTGTAAATAAGAAGTATAGGTGCTGATAGCTATTTTTTTATTGGCTGCCTGCGCATATAAGATAGCGGGCAGTAAATAGCCTGCTGTTTTACCGATCCCTGTGGAGGCTTCAATGACACACTCCTGCTTGGCATGTAGAGCTTGCCATATTGTATCCATCATCATAAATTGGGCAGGGCGCTCCTCAAAATTAGACATAGCTTTTGACATTAAGGCTACCTTCTCTGCTATAGTTTGAGGATAATCAATGGACTCCTTCGCATTACTATACTGCTTGCGTCCATTACAAATCGCCAAATGATGATAGTAATGTACATTGTCATTTGTTGTAACGTGCTGACGTTTAATTTGCAATGCCTCAAAAAATAACTGGGAAATATTTGATTTTAGACGAAACGAGCGTTTATGCATTTGCTCTAGTGTTAGCTGTGGTAGGCTTAGTAGCTCCTTCCAACAGCGTTTAAAAAGCTCTGCTGTCGCACGTGCATCATCATCCGCACGATGGGCATTTGTTAGCTCTATATGCAAGTCTGCTGCTAAATCGCCTAATTTAAAGCTAAGGGACATAGGGAATAGAATTTTCGCTAGCTCCACCGTGTCCATTTTTTTACCTTGCCATTTCGGTAAACCAGCTCGTTTAAATTCTGCCTGTAAAAAGGATAAGTCAAAATCTGCATTATGTGCGACAAATACACAATCAGCTAGCAGCTCATATATGTAATCGGCATGTGCCTCAAATGGTAAGGCATCCTTTACATCCTTATCCGTTATATGTGTTAAATCTTGAATAAAAGATGGGATCGCTTTCCCAGGGTCAATAAATTTTGTATAGGTACGTTCAATTTCCCAATCCTTCATAATGACAATTGCAATTTGAATCATCCTGTCCCCATTTGCTGGTGAATGACCTGTCGTTTCTAAATCAACAATTGCATATTTTTGACTTTCCATCATACATCTCAACTCACAGTTCACATTAGATAGATGAATTTTATCATATATTTAATTTAGCGGCATCCTTTCACCTCACCTTTATGAGCAAATAAAGACCGCAATCCTCAGATAAGATTGCGGTCTTTGCTTGTATATCGTTACATATTATTGCTGTTGAGCAATATCAACAATACGTCCCTCTGTTGTTGTTTTCACTTCTTTTAATGATTGTAATTGCTCTTGGAAGTTTTCCCAGTCAGATAAGCCTAATTCTGTAACACGACCTTCTTCATAGGCCTTTCCAAACATTTCAAAGCCATCGCCGCCTCCAGCCGTATAAGCATTTGTTGCGACTGTATATGTTTTGCCATCTTCTATTGCTACATATTGATTAGTTGTTTTATCAAAATATTCGATTGACACAACACGAGCGCCTGCTTCTTTTGAAGAATCATATTGTAATTTCGCACCTGCAATGTGTAGGAAACCACCATTTTCTTGTGGTGCATTTCTTACTGAATGTTCAAAGGCTGCCTTTAATTCTGCACCTGTAACATCCATTAATGCCAATGTATTACCAAATGGTAGGACAGTAATGACTTGTCCAACTGTAACATTACCAGCTGGAATTGCTGCACGAATACCGCCACCATTTTGCAATGCCATAACAACTGTTTTATCTGTATATTGTTGTGCTTTTGCTAGCATACCATCTGTAATAATATTTCCTAGTGCTGTTTCGTTACTACGTACACTTTCAAGGCTATCTTCACTTGCACGTGGATTTGCTAATTCCTCCGTCAACGTTACACCGATTTCTTTATTGTTTGCTGCATCTACCTTTTCTTTATATGGTGCTAATAATTTTACAAGTGCTTCCTCTTCTGCTACTTCTCCAAGGTCAATTAATTCACCCTCATACTCTGTCACAATACCATTGTCATCAAATGTTACATCAAGCGTACCTAAGTATTTCACATACTCATTTGCTTGTACGATCAATGTTGCATCTTTTTCTTCGCCCACTGTATTTGTATCAACAACAAATGGTTCATCTAATTTCTTATGATCATGTGCACCAACAATGACATCAATACCCGGGACATTTTTGGCTAATAAAATATCATTATCAACATTTGGATTATCATTATAGCCGATATGCGTTAAAGCGATAATTTTATTAACACCCATGCCTTCAAATGCAGTCACTGCTTTTTTCGCTTCATCAATATAATTGGAGAATGTCACTTTTTCTGGGGAAGAGATATCTTTCGTTTCTTCTGTTGTTAAACCGAAAATACCTACTTTTTCACCATTGATTTCTTTAACAATACCATTATAAATCTTGCCGTTTTCTGGTTCACTTGACACTAAGTCTGTAAATAAACCAGTGAATTTATCATCTGCTGAGAAGTCTACATTTGCACCAACAAATGGGAATTTAGCACCTTTTACAAAATCTGCTAATGCTTGAAGACCTTCAGGTGATGAACCTAAATCAAATTCATGGTTACCAAACACCATTGCATCAAAGCCGATTTCATTGATCATCGCTAAATCCGCTTTACCTTGGAATTCATTAAAGTATAATGTTCCTGTTAATGCGTCACCTGCATGTAATGTTAAGACATTTTCTTTTGCTTCACGTTGCTCTTTTACGGCTGTTGCTAATTTAGGGAAGTTCTCTGCGTGAGAGTGTGTATCATTTACATGTAAAACTGATAATGTAAAGCCATCTTCTGTTGGTGTTTCAGGCGTTTCTGGGACTTCAGGTGTTTCGATACCTGATTTTGTTAATGCTTCTGCAATAAAGGTTGCAAGCTGTCCACGTGTTACACTAGCATCTTCTGCATAGCCTTGAGTACTCTCTAATTCTGGTAATGTTGGAATAGAACCTAGAATTTTCGCTAGATTACCATGTGTAATCGTTTGATTTGGACGGAATGTGTCATCATCGTAGCCTGAAATAACTTTGAGCTCAGCAAGCGCTGCGATTGAACCATAATAGGGATTCGATGCAGGAACATCTGAAAAATTTGGATTTGTTACATTTTTTGTATCTAGCTGCAATGCGCCTGCAATCATTTTCGCAGCTTGTCCACGTGTAACTTTCGTATCTGGTTTAAATGTACCGCCTGGGTATCCATTGACAATACCTGCTGCATAGAGTGTAGTAATGCCTTCATAGTGGGCATGGTCTTCCTTGACATCTGAAAAAGGGCTTGCCGCTGATGCTGGTGCTACTGCCAATGCTGCTACAGCCAATGCTGCTGTAGTTGCTGTGTAAAATCTGTTTCGTTTGTTTGTCATTGCAAATGATACCTCCACTAGTCAATAGAATGATAAATCTTACAACTAAATTCTACATAAATATGACACAAAATACTAGAACATTCGCAATTTTAGTAAATATGTGTTTTAAAATGCTAACTTAATAGAGAAAAGTTTAATGGTATTGCTTATTTTTTTACATCACCGTTGCTTCTGGCTCATAAGCAATCATTTCTCGAATTGTATTGCCCTCGCCCATAATGGCAACAGTTGGCTTATGATTTTTTGCCTCATCATTATCCACATATGCATAGGACATAATAATAACAATATCGCCACGTTGGACAAGTCGTGCTGCTGCGCCATTTACACAAATGACACCTGACCCTCGCTTGCCCGCAATAATATATGTTTCAAAGCGAGCGCCATTGTTATTATTGACAACATGTACCTTCTCGTTTGCCAGCATCCCTACTGCATCTAAAATATCCTCATCAATAGTGATCGAGCCAACATAATTTAAATCAGCCTGTGTCACTGTCGCGCGGTGAATTTTACTATTCATCATCATTCGTAGCATTTTACAGTCCCTCTTTCACAGTAAAAATACAATTATCAATTAAGCGTGTTTTGCCAATATAAACGGCGGCTGCTAATAGCACCTGCTCGGTTGTCGCTGTAACAGGTGTTAAATCTGGGTATGCCAATAATTCAATGTAATCAATATTGCCATGTGTTCTCGCCTGAATATGAGCCTTTGCCTTTGCAAGCGCACTTGCGGCATTACCAGTTGCTAAAAAGCTATCCCGAGCTAGCTGTAGGGCTTCGTAAATAGCAGGAGCCTCCTGACGCTCTCGCTCGCTTAAATAAACATTACGAGAGGATTTTGCCAAGCCATCCGCCTCACGTACAACTGGTATAACACGCAGCTCTAAAGGGAAATTAAAATCCCGTACCATTGTGGCAATAATCGCAACCTGCTGTGCATCCTTTTGCCCAAAATATGCTCGTGTTGGCTGTGTTAAATGAAATAATTTCGCTACAACCTGTAACACGCCATCAAAATGCCCCGGGCGACTCGCTCCGCACAAAATGGTTGCTTGCTGACCTGCCGCAATACGAATGCCACCATCATGTGGATACATTTCTTCCACGCTTGGCGCAAATACAATATCGACACCAGCAGACTCCGCTAAAGCTGTATCTCTAGGTAAATCCCGAGGATAGCTTGCAAAATCTTCATTTGGTCCAAATTGTGTTGGGTTCACAAAAATACTCATCACAACAACATCATTTTCAGCACGAGCTGCCTGTGCCAATGTTAAATGCCCATCATGTAAATAGCCCATCGTTGGCACAAGCCCAATTGTTTGTTGCGTTTGCTTTGCTGCTTGTATTTCTGTCGTTAATGCTTGGATTGTCGTTACGACTTTCATTACTTGACGCCTCCATATAGCTGATCCAATGCTTCCTCTTTCATCGTAAAGAAGTGCGCTGGTGCGGGGAATGTGCCAGCTTTGACCGCCTCTACATACTCCACCATACCACTGCTTGCTTCCTTGCCCATATCTGCGAATTGCTGGACAAACTTTGGTACATGATGTGAGCCGTAGCTGAGCATATCGTGGTATACAAGCACCTGTCCATCAGCCTCTACTCCTGCACCGATGCCGATTGTTGGAATAATAAGATTTGCTGCCACAAGCTCTGTTAGCTGATGTGGGATACATTCTAATACAACCGCACAAGCACCAGCCTCCTCGCACTTTTTAGCATCCTCAATCAGCGCGGCAGCCTGCTCAGCCGTTTTCCCTTGCACCTTATAGCCACCAAGCACGCCTGCTGACTGTGGTAATAAGCCTAAATGGGCAACGACTGGAATACCAGCAGCCGTTAATTTTTGAATAACAGCAATCACCTCGCCAGCACCCTCTACCTTCAAGGCATCTGCACCCGTTTGCTGCATCATGGAAATGGCTGTTTTTAATGTGTCATGAATAGCACCGTGATACGAGCCAAATGGCATATCCACCACCACAAAAGTATCCTTTGCACCACGTCGTACTGCTTTTGCATGATGTACCATATCCGCTACTGTTACTGGCATTGTAGAATCATAGCCAAGCACGACCATTCCTAGTGAATCTCCGACAAGAATCATATCAACACCCGCAGCTTCAGCAAATTTAGCAGCGGGATAATCATAGGCAGTGATCATCGCTATTTTCTCGCCTGCTGCTTTCATTTTGATAAAATCTGAAGTTGTTTTCATTTTTACTCCTCCTTTTTAAGGGAAGAAAACAAAAATACCCTTCTGTGCTAAAAATGGACAGAAGGGCTGTGCTTTGTTCATGGGGAATAGACCTGTTGTATTAAACAAAGGTCATAACGTAAGCTTGATTAGTATATCCCAAGCCTATTGAACATATCGTTTTCTTCCGTCCCTGTCTTTTCAAGATCAAGGCAGATATTTATTGTTTGTAAGTTTTGCGCTTGTGAAGGTGCCGTTCACAATGGATACTGCCCTTCAGCACATACTATAACAATAATCCTCGTAATCTTCAAATATTATTTTTTAATTATTTGACAAACAATACTATACGTCATATACTATTAACATACTATATGACATATAATATAAAATGAAGTATAGGTTTGAATGTGAGGTGGAAAGATGACATTTCAGCTAGGTTCAGCTTTACTGGATGCTTGTGTACTCGCCATTGTTGATAAAGAGGATGCTTATGGTTACTCATTAACACAGCAGGTGCAAGCCGTGATGGATATATCCGAGTCCACACTGTATCCTGTATTACGTCGCTTGCAAAAAGCCAACTACTTAACAACCTACGATCAGCCCTTTCAAGGTAGAAATAGACGCTATTATCAAATTACGGAGCAAGGACGTATACGATTATTGGAGCTATTGAAGGAATGGCAAACGTATAAGGAAAAGGTTGATTGTGTACTTTTAGGAGGGAATTTAGATGGATAGAGCAAGCTACTTAAAAAAGCTACGAAAAAAATTACATCGGCTTCCTGCGCATGAGTTAGATGCTGCGCTTGCCTATTATGAGGAATATTTTGACGAGGCGGGAGAGGGTAATGAGCAACAAGTGATTGCACAATTAGGCTCCCCTTCACATGTTGCTGCACAAATATTAGCGGATTTTGCCTTAAAGGATTTGGACACCCCTTCCGCAAAATCAACAACAAAGAATATGACCGCTATTTGGCTAATTATTTTAGCCATTCTATCTGCGCCGCTCTCATTACCATTATTAGCAGCAGCTATTGCACTTATTTTTTCCTTTGGGGTTGTAATTGCTAGTATTATCTTTGCGATTGGTGCTACTGCTGCAAGTATTTTCGTCAGTGGCATTGCTGCAGTTATTGGAGGCATTCTGATTTTAACAGAGCATTGGCCAACTGCACTGCTCTTTATAGGGGTCGGTTTTATTATTACAGGATTAGGTGTGTTAATCTTCCCGCTTATTATGCGTGCGATCAAGAAAATCGTCCTTATTTCAATTGAAGCCTTAGGGAGATTATTCCATACAATAACGAAAAAAAGAAAGGGGGCTTCTAAATGACTGCAAAGCACACCCTTATTGCTCTAGCAATGATTTCATTAGGCATTTTACTAGCGCTTATTGGTTATTTTTCAGGCGGTCGCTGGCTTATTATTAAAGATGAGGATGGCTTTCATGTGCCAAGCAAGCAACAATTGGCAAGTCAATCTTATACACTCGATGCATTTACAAATATAGATATTCGCAATGATTATGGCGATGTGGAAATTATTGCAGCTGGTAGTGATTATAAGCTGGAAATAAAGGCGCTTGAGGAGCAGGATATCACATATCAGATTGACAATGACACATTGTTTATTGAAACAGCCACAAAGAACAAGAATCGTATAGAATTTGGCTCTGGTAGCTGGCATTCTCCCTCTATCAAAATCTATGTACCAGCAGATAATGAGCTAAGTACACTAACGATCAACAATAACTTTGGCGATATAGCTATTCATCAGCTCCATTATCAACAGCTAGACCTTCAGCAAGATTATGGTGATATTATGTTTGAACAGACAGCTGGTGAAAAAACAACGATTAATCAATCCTTCGGTGATATAACATTCCAGCAAGCGATCAATAATGGTTTAACAATTGATAGTGAGCATGGCGATATTGATATGAACGGCACGCTTTATGGCTCATCTACGATTACCTCCAGCTTTGGTGATACAACGCTGCATTTACAAAATAGCAAGGACGATATTGGCTTCGACCTAACAACAAGCTTTGGTGATATTACAATTAATGATAAAGAACAAGGTAATACCGTATCACAAGTATACAATGGTGAGCATCAGCTTACTATTTCCTCATCAAATGGTGATATCGACTTATCATTAAAATAGCGTTTACCCGCACTGCTCTTTCAAATAAAGAAAAGCTGCAAGTTTTATCTTCTTGCAGCTTCTTTTTTATAGTAATTTAATATCGCCAGCATAAATTGTTCGCACAGTGCCATCATCCTGTGTTAACTGTAACACACCATCATCTGTAATGCCGCTCGCAACACCTTCAAAGCGCTCTCGAATTGTTGTTACTTCAATGCGCTGCCCAATTGTACAGGATAGTTGCTCCCACAACGCTTTTATACTTGCAAAACCTTCCTTTACATATAACGCTGTAAATTGCTCTAAATAGTGCAAGATGGATGCGACTAGTGCAGCACGATTAATTTCCTCGCCTGCCTCTAAGCGTAAGGATGTGGCAATATCAGCAATATCAGGTGAAAAATCGGCAGCTACTTGATTCGCATTAATCCCAATGCCTACAAGCAATGCTTGCACACAGTCCGCCTCAGCCTGCATCTCCGTTAAAATACCCGTACATTTTTTACCATTCACCAATAAGTCATTCGGCCATTTAATTGCTGGCTCTATATCCTTATACAATGTTTTAATCGCCATTGTAATGGCTACTGCTACAACAAGCGTATAGGACGATGCTTGCTGAGGTGTCACATCTGGTCGCACAATAACTGTCATCCATATACCTGTGCCATGTGCGGACTCCCATGGGCGAGCCATACGACCACGCCCTGCTGTTTGTTCCTCGCCAATGACGACCGTGCCATGTGGAGCGCCTTCTTGTGCAAGCTTATGGGCAATAATTTGGGTAGAATCTACAACATCATAATAATGAATTTCACGTCCAAAGTGCTCTGTTTGTAAAAATAATTCAATTTGTGTTGGGCTTAAGCTATTCGGTACACCCGTTAGGACATAGCCTTTCTTCTTAATGGTTTCAAAGGTATAGCCTTCCTCCTGGAGCGTCTGCATATGCTTCCAAATAGCCGTTCGTGAAACACCAAGCGCATCTGCTAAGTCCTGACCTGATACCGCTTCCCCATCTGCCTCTAATAGGCTTTTTAAAATTTTATCCTTTATGGAATTTGTCATGTTTCCATCAATCCTTTTGTCAACTTCACTATTTTAGTCTAGATCATACTGTAAATCCGTGCAAGGGGGCGGCTTTGAATGCTTCCTTAAAAATAGTGTTGTGCTAACCACTTTTTTATTTGCTGTCGATCATTTTGTAGCTCTCGCTGCAGAATAGCTTGCAATATCTTTGCTAATGCCTCCTTTACCCAAGGACCACCCTTTTTACCAGACCATTTCAGCAAATCCGTACCATTAACAACAAGCTCCTGCTTATGGTGAATCGGTAGCTGTGCTTGTAGCTCACGAATACTTTGCTGTGGATATGGCACATTTAGCTGCCTTAATTGTGCAAAATAACATGCTACCTCCAGCTCCTGCTCTGTATACATAAAATAATGCTCATTTGTCCAGCCATCTGCCAAAGCTTGAAAGGCTGTAATCACAGCTTGAATAAATGCCATTTCCTTATTGGATAGTCGGTAATTTCGCACGATCTCCTGCCAATGCTCTCCCTGTAATAAGGCAAAATATGCCCAGCCTACAAGCTTATCCTCAGTATGAAAATAGTGCCAATCTTCAGCGTGGAAGTTGCCTGCTAAATAAGCAGCTAGGTTACTCTCCTCTAATTGAAGAATAGCACGATAAACAGCTTGTCCTACCCATAGCTTATCAAGCTCTGCTTTAATACGCTCTTTCGCAATAAAGGCAAGATCAGCCGCTTGGTAGCGGATAGCAGCTAGTGTATCTGCTACTATTGTAAAATCAAGCTGCGCAGAAAAGCGAATGGCTCGCAGCATGCGTAAAGCATCCTCTGCAAAGCGCTTTTGTGCATCACCAACAGCTCGAATGACTCGCTGCTCGATATCTTGGCGACCACCATAAAAATCAACAATAGAACCATCTCGTCTTAGAGCAAGCGCATTCATTGTAAAGTCACGTCGTTGCAGGTCTTCCTTTAGTGAACGCACAAAATAAACTTGCTCTGGTCTGCGATGATCCGTATATTCGCCATCCGTGCGATAGGTTGTGACCTCAACAGAGCCAGCAGGTACGATCACAAGTACCGTCCCATGCTGAATCCCAATATCTACGGTTCGTGGAAAAACCGCTTTTACTTCCTCAGGCATCGCATTTGTCGCAACATCGACATCATGAGCAGGTCGTTGCAGTAAAGCATCCCTTACTGCACCGCCAACAATAACCGCCTCAAAGCCAGCCTGCTCTAGCTGTTGAATCACGACATACGCTGCCTGCCATTCTTTATTGTTTTGCATGATTTTTTTCTGCAACCCTCTCATATAGCTGTTCATATTGCTCAACAATTTTAGAGGAATGGAATTTATCGCTCACGGCGCGAATCGCAGCCTCTCTAAAACGCAGTAACTGTTCTTCATTTTGCAATAAGCGAACTGCATACTCTGCTACTGCATCTGTATCCCCTTGTTCTACGATATAGCCATCTACGCCATGCTCAATAACCTCTGGGATTCCCCCTACATTTGATCCGATACAAGGCACGCCACAAGCCATTGCCTCTAACAGCACAAGCCCAAATGACTCTTGCTGTGAGAGTAGAAGTTTCAAGTCGCTAATCGCATATAATTCAGCTAGGTTTTCTTGTTTCCCTAAAAATAAAACATCACTCATATATGGACTCTCCTTTACTTGATCCATAACACGGTGCTTTTCAGGGCCATCCCCTACTAATAATAGTTTAGCCTTCATATTTGCGCGGATTTTCATAAATGCCTCTACAATATGTGGAAGGTTTTTAATTTTACGGAAGTTTGATACATGAATAATAACTTTTTCATCTTCCTCTATACCGAATTGTGCTTTTAAGTTTCCTGGATTGCGAGGGAAGTACTCACGCTCATCCACAAAGTTATAGATTGTATCAATTGGTTTTGTTGTATCAATCAATTCATATGTTTGCTCTTTTAGGGCATGTGATACAGTCGTAACAATATCCGATTTATCAATACCATACTTGATAGCCTGTGACAGTGTAGAATCTTGCCCTAACACCGATATATCTGTACCATGAAGCGTTGTGACGATGCCAATATCTTGACCGCTCATTTCGCGTGCTAGCACCGCACATACTGCATGTGGAATTGCATAATGCACATGCAACACATCCAACCCTTCATCCTTGATGACGTCTGCCATTTTACTCGCTAATGCAATATCGTATGGTGAATATTGAAATACTGAATAATTATTAACTTCGACTTCATGGAAAAAGACGGTTGGATAAATTTTGTTCAAACGAAATGGTACGCTTGAGGTAATGAAATGAATTTCATGTCCTCTTTCTGCAAGCATTTTGCCTAATTCTGTTGCGATAACACCAGAGCCTCCAACTGTTGGATAACAAGTAATGCCTATTTTTAGCTTTTTCATTCGATATTCATCCTTTCTTTATCACGCCTTTTATCTTGGTTCAACAAATTCTTTTTGTATCGAAAGCGAAGCGACAATTACGCTGAGGCGTAATTGATTAATTGCGTCTTTCTTGTATCATTCTCCAATCCACAAAGCCTTCCTGTAGGCCCTTTAGTAGTATTTCTGCTGTACCCATATTTGTTGCCAGTGGCACTTGGTAAACATCACAAAGACGGATAAGTGCAGAAACGTCTGGCTCATGTGGTTGTGCTGTTAAAGGATCACGGAAAAAAATGACCATGTCCATATCATTATTGGCAATCATTGCGCCAATTTGTTGGTCGCCACCAAGAGGACCTGAACGAAAACGTGTAACCTCTAAACCAGTAGCTTCAATTACACGTTGTCCTGTTGTGCCCGTCGCATATAGGGTATGCTCCTGTAAAATATTTTGGTAAGCAATAGCAAACTGTACTAAATTATCTTTTTTATGATCGTGTGCAATTAATGCGATTTTCATATAGCTTCCATCCCCATCTTTAAATGATGTTTTCTAAACCATATACAAGCTGATCCATTTTCATAACCTCTTCTATACAAAATGCCACACCTGACATAAAAGAGTTACGATTTAGTGAATCATGGCGAATTGTTAACAGCTGCCCATCCCCTCCAAATAATACTTGCTGGTGTGCCACTAAACCCGGTAAGCGTACGGAGTGAATACGCATGCCATCAATATCTCCACCTCTTGCACCTGCAATGGTTTCTTTTTCTTCTGGATGTCCTTGAGCTTTTGGTGCACGAACCTCTTGTATTAATTGTGCAGTTTTTACGGCTGTGCCAGAGGGTGCATCAAGCTTTTGATCGTGGTGCATTTCTATAATTTCTACATCTGGTAAGTATTTTGCTGCTTCTTTGGCGAATTTCATCATTAAAATAGCACCGATGGCAAAGTTGGGTGCGATAATACAGCCTAGTTCTTTTTCTTTAGCTATTGCTGTTAATTCCTCAAGCTGTACATCTGTAAATCCCGTTGTACCAATGACAGGTCGCACATTTAATGTCAATGCCTCTTTAGTATGTTTGTATACTGCATGGGGATTTGTTAGGTCTACTAGTACGTCTGGTGCAGTTGCTTCTACAAGCTCATGCATATCTGTAAAGATAGGTGCTGTGTAACTGGCTGGAAACATTTCTAAATCAGCTAATGTTTTTCCTACTTCCTTATAATCTAGTACAGCTACTAATTCCATTTTGTCATGTTTCATAACCGTATGTACAGCCTCAGCTCCCATTTTTCCTCTTGCTCCTGCAATGGCTACACGAATCGACATTATTCTTCATCCTTTCTTGTCCAACGATCCTTATCTCTCGTTTCAAACTTATGTATGACGCGTAAAAGTGCTTGATCTAATTGAATGCCTTGTGCATTTGCAAAGCATACTAGGACAAAGAAAAAGTCCCCTAGCTCTTCTTCAATACTATTTGTTCCTTCCGTACTCTTTTTCTTTTTTTGCCCGTATACATCCTGCACTTCACGCGATAGCTCACCAAGCTCCTCTGTAAGACGCGCTAATAGCTCAAATGGTGGAAAATAGCCTTCTTTAAATTGTCCTATATAATCATCCACACGTTGTTGCAGAGCTTGCATTGATAGTTGTTCTGTCATAGTTCATCACACTCCTATTTACCATCGTATAAAATTTACACCATTGTTGTCAAAACCAATAAAATGTCAGATAATAGATATCACTACTTCATTGATTGGAACTACAGGAGGTCAAATGTTAAAACAGCTTAAAATTCGTAATATTATCGCAATAATGCTCGGAGCGGCAATTTTTAGCTTCGGCTTTGTTCACTTCAACATGCAAAATCAGCTTGGTGAGGGTGGACTTAGTGGGATCACACTTATACTTTATTTTACATTAGGTTGGGACCCTGCCTTAATGAACCTATTATTAAATATTCCGATGTTTATTATTGGTTATCGTTTACTTGGAAAAAAATCCTTTATTTATACGTTAGTTGGGACATTATCCGTATCTGTTTTCCTTAAAGTTTTCCAAAAGTATCAATTTACGATTCATTTAGAGGATGATATGCTGCTTGTTGCACTTTTCGCGGGTGTCTTTGTTGGATTAGGGCTTGGTATTGTTTTCCGCTATGGCGGTACAACAGGTGGTGTTGATATTTTAGCTCGACTAGGACATAAATATTTAGGCTGGAGCATGGGGAAGACGATGTTTATCTTTGATGCCATTGTTATTATGCTATCATGGTTAACATTCTTAGATGCTCGTTCAATGATGTACACATTAGTGGCAGTCTTTGTTGGCGCACGTGTGATAGATTTCGTACAGGATGGTGCATATGCCGCTCGTGGTGCTCTTATTATTTCTGAGCAATCGGATGTTATCGCAAAGACGATTGCGCTACGCATGGAGCGAGGCATCACGATTTTAGAAGGACATGGGCATTTTACAAAACAACCGAAAGAGGTTATTTATTGTGTGATTGGTCGCAATGAAGTTGTGCGTTTAAAATCAATTATCCATGAGGTTGACCCCCATGCTTTCGTATCGATTATTGAAGTGCGAGATGTAGCAGGGGAAGGCTTTACATTGGATGAACAAAAACAGCCACTGCATTAAACGAATAAGAGAAAAAACTTGCTAGGAAGGATCACTCCTTTACTAATTTAGCATAATGGTTATTATAATTCAGTTCAAATGAAGGACTGGATTATAATAACTCAGAGAGGTAACAGAAATGGAAAAAAATTATAAAGCGAAGATGCTTTTGTTTCCGATAATAGTAACATTCATTACTGTGCTAAGTATTCATTTTATTGAAGGACTATTGGAGTCAGAGCAAATGTATTTAAGGCTAGCGATGTTAATAATGCTGTTTTTAGCCATCTATTTATTTACGGCTTTTTTAGTAGTTCCTATTAATATTTATCTTTCTGAAAAGCTTGGAAATAGGTTTGTTTCATTTATGCTGTTTAATAGTATAGGGTTCATTTTGATAGGTTGTATGGATATTTGGTTCTTAACGCTGATGGATTTAAAGTCTTTATATTTGATTTTTCCATTGTTCTCAATTTTAACGATTCCCTTTTTAAAAAGAGATTAGGACAGAGCGAATTTGTCCATTATGGCAGCCAGTTGGTTTTGAATAGATGAAAAACTTGTTATGGTCATACAACCATAACAAGTCAGACTGTAGACAAACTCAATGAATTTTGAGTTTGCCTACAGTCTTTTTTCTTTTACAATAAAATAAAGTAAAGCCGTTGATTTCCACTACGGG
>NZ_JBIWBA010000035.1:0-22624 GCF_044760715.1 Lysinibacillus sp. NPDC098008 | reverse complement strand
CGTAGTAGCTTCGGCAAGGCGGGACTCGTTGAACAGGGAATTTAACCTTATAATTACAATTCATTTTTTAAGAATTTATAAAGTTTTAACATCGGAAGCGAATTCAGGACGAATCTTCGTGATAAGGGCAAATACCCGCGCAATCGGACTAAGCAATCTATCTATATATTATCAGCACTATAAAAAATCCTCTCGTCAAACGATATGGCGAGAGGATTTTGCTATTTTTTTATTTTGATATGCTGGTAATAGCCTTTTTGCACCTTGCTATGTGCTTTTGGATGGATTAATAGCATATATTCTTGGTCTGGTGATAACGGATTCGTTGGTGTTACGATAAGAGAATTTCCTACGACTCTAGTGCTTGCTGGCACTTCGTTAGCTCCTAAAGCTACTAATTGAATATGTCCCTTTGCTATTTGTGTTGTTAAGGATGAAGGGATTTTTATTGTTAGCTTTTTTATGTTGGTGCTACTTTTAACATTTGAGAGCTTTTTATATTTTGGGTATTGCTCCTTGAGTGCATCAAAATGTGCTTGGAAAATCGGAGCAGCCGCTGTTTGAATATTAGGCTTTACACCAACTTCATGGATAGCTTTTTCATTAGGCCCTGTAAACTTGCCAACTGTTAGCTTTAAATAACTGCCATCCTGTAATGTATAAAAGCCTTGCATTGCGCCTTTTCCATACGTTGTTTCACCATATAAAATTGCTGCCTTTTGATCTTGTAGTGAAGCGGCAAGCATTTCAGAAGCACTTGCACTATAGCGATTCACTAAAATACGTGTATTGGCTGGGAATTTTGTTTCCTGATGAACAGCAGGTATTGTATATGTACCATGTGCCTCTTCTAATAAATAAGCAATTTTCGCTGATGGGAATAGCCCTGTAAGTTCTTCAGCGGTTGTAACATAGCCACCACCATTATTTTGTAAATCAAGAATAAATGATGTAGCACCACGTTGTTTTAAATCTAATAGAGCTTTTTTAATAAGCTGTGCGCCATCCTCTGAAAAGGAAGATAGTGCTATATAGCCAACATTTCCAAAAAGTAACTCCGTTTGTACATTTGGTAATGTGAATTTTTTACGTGTAATAGTTTTCGTAGATGTTTGCTCATCCTGATGTTTAAGTGTAACTTTTACTTGGGTATTTTCATCTCCGAGTAATAGAGAAGTGGCTTCTTCTGAAGAATATCCTGCAATAGCTTGCCCATCAACAGCGATAATAATATCACCAGCCTGCACATCTGCCTCAAAGGCCCCACTGCCTTCAATAACATCTTTAATCAAAATACCATCCTTGTGCTCTTCTATCACAACACCAATCCCAATTGTTGCTAGATTGATACTATTCATATATGCTTCAAACTCTTGTTTTGTAAAATAGGTTGAGTAAGGATCAAGCATATTGATAATTTCTGGGATGGATGTGGCACTTTCTAAATTTCCGTCAATGGTTCCGACATAAGTATTGTTAATAACTTCTTTTATTTCTTCGACAAGCTGTTGTTCATTGCTAGCGGCATCAGTTGTAGAGAAAGATAGAAGGAAGAAGCTTACCATAAATACGAATGACCATATTATTTTTTTCATAGGACACCTCTTTTCTAGAAACTCAACACGAAAAATTCATCATCGAAGAGGAACGGTTATAAATGGATGGTTCAATTTTACAAATCGAGTATCTATTTTTATTATACATGAAGCAGTGGAAATAGTGGAAAATAAATAAAGAATCTGCTAGGGGCAGATTCTTTAGATAAAACGAGCTTGAAGCTTATAAATAATAAAGCCAATACATGCGCCAACAATAGCTGGTAACAGCCATCCAAGACTTTGCTCATACAATGGCAATACTTTTAACAGGCTTTCATATGCTGTGATTTTAATATTCATTTCCTTTAAACCATCATATAAACTAACAAGGAATGTTGGAATAAGTGCCAAAATATAAACGATTTGTCCACCTTTAAAGAACTGATCTGCTAATGAGAGTATCATTAGCACTATTGCTAATGGATAAATAATTAATAAAACAGGTGAAGAGGCACTAATAATCGTCGAAAGCCCTACATTCGTAATCGCTGTACTAAAAATGGCGAAAGCAATTAAAAAAGTTTTATATGAAATCTTTGGAAACAGCTTATGAAAAAATTGTGCGTTTGCTGTCAATAAACCAACAGCAGTTGATATACAAGCTAGTAAAATAGTAGCAGACAAAATAAGACTTCCAAGGTTACCAAACAGCACTTCAGCAGATTTTGCAATAATATTTCCGCCGTTATCAGAAGTTCCAATTGCTTGAATACTTGTATTCCCAATTTGACTAAGTGAGATATAGACAAATGCTAGACCAAAGGCAGCGACAATACCTGCAAATATAGTAGTATTCACTTGTTTTTTCTTATCTGTCACACCCATATCACGTAATGCTTGCAAAATAACGATACCGAAAACAAGTGCAGCTAGTACATCCATTGTTAAATAACCTTGAACAAAGCCTTCAGCAAACGGAGCTGTTATATACTTACCTACAGCTTCTCCGGGTTCACCCATTGGAGAAATAAAGCTCTTTCCTGCAAGTAATAAAATAATCAGAAGCAGCACTGGTGTTAAAATTTTACCTACTCGATCTACTAGCTTAGAAGGATTGATGGATAGGTAAAGTATTAAGACAAAAAACAAAATAGATGTAATAAAAAGCGGCATCCAATGGTCAGTCATAGCTTCAGGAAGCAATGGAGCAATACCTATTTCATAGGACACTGATCCTGTTCGTGGTATCGCGAAAAAGGGTCCAATTGCCAAATAGACGATGGATGTGAATAATATGCCAAAAGTAGGGCTTACTCGATTTGCAAGCAGCTGTAAATCGCCCCCAGCCTTTGCTACAGCTACGATTGCCAGTAATGGTAACCCAACACCTGTTATTAGAAAGCCAATCATAGCTAGCGTAATATTGTCACCAGCTTGTTGACCTAATAATGGCGGAAAGATAATGTTACCCGCACCCAAAAACAAGGCAAATAGCAGTAAGCCTACAGCTAAATTACCTTTGATGAAATGCAAGATATTTTTCATAATGTTATAACTCCTTTAAAATTGAAAAGCTAAAACTTTCAAAAAATTTTAAATACAGAAGTGTATGTTATCATAGGCATGGCCAACTTGCAATCAAAACACTATTGTAATATAGTCGGATTTTATCGTTTTTTATAGGATTGCTAAAATGTTTGAAAAATAGTCAGTATTTCCGATTTCTATAAAAGAAATATCTAGTATGATAGACACACAAGGAAATATTTTAGCATGAACGGAGGCATTTTGGGTATGCAAAAAACAAAAAAATGGAGAATTTTAGCTTTAAGTGCAATTGCAACTTCATTTTTAGCAGTACAAACAGCAGAGGCAGCAACATATACTGTACAAAAAGGGGACACTTTAACAAGAATCGCTCAAAAACACCAAGTAACAATTAGCGATATTATGAAGTGGAATAATCTATCAAAAGACACGATTTATGTAGCCCAAAAGTTAGAGGTTCAAAAGCCAGCAACAAATACAGGCGTAAAACCTTCTAATCCACCTGTAACCACTAAACCGACAGTGAACGCGCATACAGTTGCAAAAGGCGATACATTATCAAAAATTGCTAAACAATATAACGCAACAATTAAACAGATTAAAGACTGGAATAAATTGGAGAATGATACAATCTACATTGGGCAAGTGTTAAAGCTTTCTTCAACAGCAGTGATACCTGATAAAGGTACTATACATAAGGACGCACCCACACCGCCAAAAGTAGTTACACAAGGTCTTTCATCAAATGGACAAGCTACTTACAAAAAAACAATAGAGGTAGCCAATACATTACTAGGCACACCATATCTATATGGAGGCAATACACCGGTAGGTCTTGATTGTAGTGGCTTTATTTTCTATGCTTATAATCAAGGTGGCTTAAAAATTGGTAGAACAAGCAGCGAAGGCTATTTTTATGGCAATACAGTACATGTAACAAATCCAGTGCCTGGAGATTTAGTGTTTTTTGAGAACACCTATAAAGAAGGAATTTCTCATATGGGCATTTATCTTGGTGATAATAAATTTATCCATGCAGGCTCAAATGGCGTTGAAATCTCAGATGTGACATACACATACTGGGCTTCCAAATTAGTAGGCTACAAACGCTTTGACAGCGTAAAATAAACAAAATAACGCGATTTCTACCAATGCAGAAATCGCTTCAGATTGTAGACAAAAGGAATCGAGAAGTTCACGCTCGATTCCTTTTGTCATTTTTCTTCTATAGTATTTATTTTTAATGTATACATGCTTATGGTCTGCATGGAGGAATTTTTGATGCATCATTTCTTTTGTGATGAATAGAGGTTTTGATAAAAATCAATAGTAGCCTCTAATTTTAACTTAAGGTACTAATTGATTAATCGTTAACATTTCCACTTGTTCACGTTCATGGATTTGATTTTTCGTATCACCTCGAAAGTTTACTTTTTATCAACATATGCATAAGATGTTCTTTATGTAGAAGTTGATTGGAACAAAGGGCGGCGACTCCCGCGGAAAGCGTCCGCCCGTAGTGGAAATCAGCGGCTTTCCTTGATTCCATTGTAAAAGAAAAATGACTGTAGGCAAACCCAAAATTCATTGAGTTTGTCTACAGTCTGAAGCGATGTCTGCCAATGCAAAAATCGCCTTTTATATTGATATTATTGCGTTACACGTGCTGTCCAACGAGAAAGGTCAGCACCTTTTGGATTTACTAACGCCGCTGGGAAAATAAATGTCCATGGCTTCGTTGAGTTTGGCTGAACAGTAAGAACAGGGTCCATTTTAAAAGAACCTTTAGCGATTTGTTTTCCTCGTGCATCAATAATTTCAAGAGGAAGCTGTTCTAGGTTAATCGCTTTATTATGCCCATTACGAATAAAAATAGAAACATTTAAGCTACCATTATTCATAAATTTTGCTTGTAAACCTGTAAAGTTTACCTCTGTATCACCTAACTTCGGCAAAGTTTTAACAATTTTAGCAAGCTCTTCTTTTTGCTCTGCTGGTAATTGTTCTTCCCAAGTAGGGTCTAACTCTAATTGATGCTCACGTAAAGATACAAGATTAAAGGCTAACTTCCAACCATCTTCAGGAACTTCATCCACTTGAATCGTTGATTTTTCAAATTCAAATACCCATGGACGAGCACTTTTAGCAGGAATTGTACCAAGCGCTTTAAAATCAAACTTTTTAGAAGCTACGAGTTTATCGTCTTTATCCATAATGAAAAGCTCAATTTCACCTAATTCAATTGCTTCTGAAAGCGATGAGCGGAAAAATGCACGGACTAGCCATTTACCTTTGCGATCTTCTTCAATA
This sequence comes from Lysinibacillus sp. NPDC098008, assembly GCF_044760715.1. Classification (NCBI taxonomy): domain Bacteria; kingdom Bacillati; phylum Bacillota; class Bacilli; order Caryophanales; family Bacillaceae; genus Lysinibacillus; species Lysinibacillus sp. NPDC098008. Next base: position 17,228 of record NZ_JBIWBA010000035.1, on the reverse strand, counting down.
CTAATAGAAGATAACGATAGTTGATTTGGCTTTAATGGCTCTAGCTCATTCGCAAGGAAGTTAAAAATATACTTTTGCTCTTGTGGTACATCCCAGTCAGGGTGGAAAGAAAGCTTTGTTTCCACCTCTTCATCGTTTGCTTGTTCGTTTCCGTTATTGCCTAGTAAATCCCTTGAATCGATAGTATTTTCTTGTACCACTTTATCTGATTTCTTAAAAAATGAAAATAAACCCATTATTGACCCTCCAATTGTGCTTCAACTGTTTTCATGAAATCTATAACTTCTATAATAATCGAACGACGTAGTTCTTGGAAATTTTTTCCGAATAATTCTAAGCCCTCTCGTTGGTAAATACGCATAGGGTCCTCTTGTTGGTAATGACGAAGCCCAATGCCTTCTTTTAAGTGAGCCATTGCCTCTAAGTGTTTTACCCATCCAACATCTATATTGCTTAACATAACTTTAGGGATTATTTCCATCACACGTTCGTTTTGAGCAAATTTATCCATTTTTGCAGTTAATTCATCTACAGGTGCTTGTAGAGAGTCTAGAATAGGAATGACTTTTCCAACCTCTCGATCAATTGTCACAGGCTTTAGGAAAAGGCTATTTAAACTGCTTTCCATTCCATCATAATCCCATTCAAATGAAGGTATATCATCAGGAGCAGCATCACGTACTGCGAAGTCTACAGTTTCATATAGCATTTGCTTTAATTGCTCTAATATGTTTTCACCAGCTAAAATCTGATCACGTAATCCATAAAGAACTGTACGCTGATCGTTAATAACATCGTCCAATTTTAAGTTGTATTCACGCATGCCGTATTGTGAACCTTCAACAATGCGCTGTGTGCGGTTAATAAGCTCTTGTACCTCTTTATTTTGAATAATGCCTTGCTCGTCCACAACCATTTTTGCTAAGAATTTTTCAACCTCTTCTTTTGCATAACGACGGAACATATCATCTTCAATAGAGAGAATAAAGCGGCTCTCACCTACATCTCCTTGACGGCCAGAACGACCACGTAGCTGATTGTCTACACGGCGACTTTCATGCTTTTCTGTACCAATTACATATAAGCCACCAAGCTCAGGAACACCTTCGCCAAGCATAATATCTGTACCACGACCAGCCATATTTGTTGCAACTGTAATACGACCTTTTTGACCTGCTTGTGAAATCAACTCAACTTCTTGTTCGACTGTTTTGGCATTTAATAATTGGAATTGAAGGTTTTCCTTTTTCAAATAGTCAGCAACTGTTTCAGATTGAAGAATAGATGTTGTACCAATTAAAATAGGCTGTCCTTTTTCATGTCGCTTTTTCGCTTCGGCAGCAACATACTTATATTTTGCCTCTTGAGTGCTAAAAATAAGATCAGGTTGGTCGATACGACGGCGTGGACGGTTTGTTGGAATTTGTACAACCTCCATGCCATATACTTCTCGAATTTCTTTTTCCTGTGTTTTCGCTGTACCTGTCATCCCAGAAAGGTGCGGATACATACGGAAATAGTTTTGAATGGTAATTTGTGCTTGTGATTTATTTTCGTCTGTAATTGTCACGCCTTCTTTTGCTTCGATTGCTTGATGTAAGCCATCAGATAGTGAGCGACCTTCTAAAATACGACCCGTAAACATATCGACAAGCTCGATTTTGTCATCCTTGACAATGTAGTCAACATCACGCTTAAACATCACATGCGCACGAACAGCTTGAATCACATAGTGGAACAGTGTTTGATGTTCTAAGTCATACAAATTATCAACATTGAAGGCAGCCTCAACCTTTTCAATTCCTTTATCTGTAAGGGATGTAGCCTTTGTTTCATCATCGAAATCATAATCTACATCCTTCTTGAAACGCTTGGCTAACATAGCTGCAATGCGATGTAATTCACCGTTAGAAGGCATTTTACCTGCGATAATTAACGGTGTTTTCGCTTCATCAATCAATACACTGTCTACTTCATCGATAATGGCAAAGTGATAAGGACGTTGTACTTTATCTGCTAAGCTGTATGCCATATTATCACGTAAATAATCGAAGCCAAATTCAGTGCCTACACCGTATGTAATATCAGCATCATAGGCTTCTTTTTTATCATCTGCGCCCATCATTGGTATATTTAAACCAACAGTTAGGCCAAGGAAACGATGAATTTGTCCAACTAATTCAAAGTCACGTTTTGCTAGGTAATCATTCACTGTAATAACATGGACACCTTTACCTTCTAATGCACGCACATAGGAGGGAAGGGAGGCAACAAGCGTTTTACCTTCACCTGTAGGCATTTCAGCAATATTACCTTCTGTTAAAACAAGGCCACCAATTAGCTGTACATCAAAATGACGCATACCTAATACACGCTTTGAGGCTTCGCGTACAACAGCAAATGCGTCTGGAATAATAGATGTAATAGGCTCACCCTGTTCTAACTGATCTTTGAAAATAAAAGTCATTTCTCGCAATTCAGCATCTGACTTGTTGACATATTTTTCTTCAAGGTTGTTAATTTGTTCTACTATTTTATAGTAGCGTTTTAATTGACGAGCACTTGTCTGCTCTTTATTACTTTTGAAAATTGAGAACATGGAATATACGCTCCTTTAAAGTTGTCTAAGTGCTAGACACTCCATTATTCTATCAAATTTTACGAATCGTGACTACAACTGACTATATGGGAATCTATGCGTACGAAAATGTACAAAATATTTGTGAAATCGTGGGAAATTTTTAGAAAAAGTATATTTCAATGCTTGTTCATGCTATAATCAATGTGGATTTCAATGTAGATTACTTTTTTGAGGAGGAGAGACATGCTCTACGTGTCTTTAATAGCAGCATTTGTTGCATCCATTTTGTTAACTCCATTAGTGAAAAGATTAGCGTTTAGAATAGGTGCAGTTGATGCGCCAAACTATCGAAAAGTACATGCTCGAATTATGCCGAGACTTGGTGGCTTGGCAATTTTCCTTGCGTTTATAATTGGTGTAGCGATTTCATATCCGTTTTTAATGGATGTTTTAAGAAATGCTAAAAATGATAATGATATGTATTTACTGGCAATTGTTATGGGAGCCTGCATTATCGTTGTGACTGGTGTTGTGGATGATATGCGTGAGATTTCCGCAAAGGCAAAAATGCTTGGTCAGTTTGTGGCAGCATTAATTATTGTTTTTGTCGGTGGCATTCAAATTGACATGGTAAACTTACCGTTTTTAGGTACATTGGATTTTGGTTTACTAAGTATTCCATTAACAATTATTTGGATTATAGGTATTACCAATGCCATTAATTTAATTGATGGCTTAGACGGTTTAGCTGCAGGTGTGTCAACGATTGCACTCATCACATTAGCAGTGATGGCATTTATTATGAGCAATATGTTTGTTTTAGCAATAGCAGCCATTTTAGCTGTAGCATCGCTTGGCTTCCTATTTTATAATTTCCACCCAGCGAAAATTTTTATGGGTGATACAGGGGCGTTATTCCTTGGCTTTATGATTTCAGTATTAGCGTTACTTGGTTTTAAAAACGTTACATTTGTTTCATTAATCATTCCAATTATTATTCTTGGTGTACCGATTTCTGATACATTCTTTGCGATTGTGCGTCGTGTACGTATGAAGAAAAAATGGTCTGATCCAGATAAGTCACATTTACATCACCGTTTACTGGATATGGGCTTCACACATCGCCAAACGGTACTACTTATTTATGGTATTGCGATGATGTTCGGTTTAGCAGCCATCATTTTCTCAATGGCAAAAGTATGGGGCGCTATTTTACTGGTAGCTGTCATATTAACAGCCATTGAAATCTTTGTCGAGATCATTGGACTCGCAGGCAAAAACTATAAACCGCTTTTAAATTTTGTGCGGATATTTAATAAATAAACCTTAAAAGCAATCATACAAATGTGTGTGATTGCTTTTTTCTATGGCTATCCGTCAATTCAGCAATTTCAATAAAAAAGACCATAGACAATGCTTGCTTTGTCTATGGTCTGGCAATATTTGTTATTCGATTTCTGAGGTTTCATCGCTGGCAGCACTGTTTGTTCCTGTAGTGCCGTTTGTTAGGCTTGATGAGCTTTCATTAAGTCCAAGATGATTTTGGAAAGTTTCTTTTATTTCTTCTACAGAATTTTGGTTTAGCTGGTAATAATAAATACCAGTAGATGTATCATCGATGCCCTCTAATGTTAATGAATCGATACGTGGAGCACCTTGTGTTAAATACGATAAGAACGATTTCATTTCTGAGAATGTCATATCTGTTTTCATGTTATCGCCAAGCGCTTTAATGACATCATCGTATTTTGTAATAGAGCCAACAGAAGCAACTTTTTTAATAATGGCTGATAAAATTTCCTGCTGACGTTTGCCACGCTCAATATCGCTATCCTGTTTACGTGTTCGCGCAAGAGCAAGTGCCTCACTACCATTTAAGTGCTGTAATCCTGGTTCTAAGTTGATGGTAAATTTATCGAACTCATCTAATTCATGTAATTCATATGGTACTTCTGCTTCAATACCACCTAAGGCATCGACAACATCGATAAAGGCATTGAAGTTCATACGCACATAATAGTCAATTGGGATATCAAATAGCTCTTCTACTGTTTCAATCGTAGTAAGTGTCCCACCTAAAGCATGTGCATGTGTAATTTTGTCTTTGTAGCCAACCTTTGGAATATAAACGTAAGAATCACGAGGGATGCTTAACATTTTCACCGTATTTGTCTTATTATTTAATGTAGCTAAAATAAGTGCATCGGAGCGAGAGTTTTCAGAGCCTTGCTCACGTTTATCACTATCATCAACCCCAACAAATAAAATAGATACATTATCGTGAATAGGCTCTACTTTTGCTTCACGATGAGTAGGAACCTCTCGACCTTCTAATACTTCATGTGCAGAGTTTGCAGCATGTTCTACTTGCTTTGTAAGGTAAACTCCATAAGCAACTACACAAATTGTCAAACTAGCAATTAGTAGAAGTGTAATTTTTATAATGAAGGAAGCTTTAGAAGACCTTTTTTTGTTAACCGATCTTTTTTTCATATTAGATATATTCTCCTCTAACTAATGGGAATAATAATGCAATGAAGCTAAATATATCTTTTGTGCGAGTACAATTTAATGTGTAGTTACGCTAAGATATAATAAATAGAACTAGGTACATATTATGGTCAATAAAATAGCCTAACATAAAAATTATACTATGCATATTTCAATTCGACAATTAAAACTATTTATTTTACAATAAATTCTATAAATTGAGCATCTTCAAAAGTGATGGTTGCTTGTCCATTGGTAATGTCTGTGATCCAACTTCGGAACTGTTCTTCTCCTTCCTTTGGCACAGAAACAATTATTTCGACACCTTCCAAATAGCGTATTTCTTCCAATGTATAAGACGAACCTCGTATTTCATTTTCAACTTTTCCTAGCCATGTGTAATCAATAGCAACTTTCATAAAATGATGAAGTCTTCGTTCGACTATTTGTGCAGCCATCAAACCTTCTGTTGTTGCTTTGCCATATGCACGAATTAGACCACCGCCGCCTAGCTTAATACCGCCGAAATAACGTGTTACAACGACAACGGTATCTTTTAGCCCTTGCTTTTTTAAAACCTCTAACATAGGGACGCCTGCGGTACCACTAGGTTCCCCATCATCATTTGCCTTTTGAATATGATCGTGTTCACCAATAATATAAGCTGAGCAATTATGTGTTGCGCTATGATGCATTTTTTTGATGCTGTCGATAAAGGCGATTGCATCCTCTTCTGTTTCTGCACGTTCTATATAAGTGAGAAAACGGGATTTAGAAATAACAATTTCGCTTTCGCCGTATCCTTTTACTGTTAAATAGTTTTCTCTCATTTGTATCAATCTCCTTTTAATTCGAGTTCTATTCTATAATTTTCGTAAAGAAAAAGCATTAATTTTTAGCATGGTGGTGCTATAATAGGTTTAGACTAATTTGGTCTATTCAAATAGTAAGTAATCATAAGACATTAGACTGGGGAGTATACTATGTTTTCAAATGATACTTTCGATTTAAAGTCGCTTGATGACATTTTTAATCGAATGTTAGATACAATTATGAGCTCAAAAGATGATATCTTTATTATAAGCGAACAAAGTCGAAGAAACTTCGAGGATATGCAAAATGAGCTAGAAATTGTTCGAAAACAAATATCCATCGTAATTGATGAAGGTGATGCTTTAGAAAAAAGTACACAGCTTGCTAAGCAAAGACTTGTGCTAGTGAGTAAAGCTTTTGATAATTATACCGAAGAACAAGTTAGAGAAGCCTATGAAACTGCACATGATTTTCAAGTAAAGCTCTCCGTTATTAGAACACAAGAAAAACAGCTACGTGATAAAAGAGATGATTTAGAGAGAAGATTGAGAGGGCTGCTCGATACAATCGAACGTGCTGACCATATTGTTAATCAGGTAAATGTCGTTTTGAGTTACTTAACTTCAGATTTAAAAAATGTTAGTTTAGCGCTTGAACAAGCAAAAATGAAGCAAGATTTTGGAATACGTATTATTGCAGCACAAGAGGAGGAGCGTAAACGCTTATCACGAGAAATTCATGATGGACCTGCTCAAATGCTTGCCAATGTGCTAATGCGCACCGATTTAATAGATAGAACGTATCGCGAAAAAGGCATTGACAAGGCATTAGCTGAAATTGCTGATTTAAAGAAGACAGTGCGTAATGCGTTATCTGAAGTGCGACGTATTATCTATGATTTAAGACCAATGGCACTGGACGATTTAGGCATTGTTCCGACATTAAAGAAGTATTTATCAACAGTAACTGAATACAATCCAGGTATCGAAATACACTTCCAATCAAGAAGCACAGAAAAGCGTATACCTTCAAATTATGAGGTTTCAATTTTCCGATTGGTGCAAGAATGTGTGACAAATGCCATGAAACATGGTAAATGTAAAGATATTTGGGTAAAGCTTGAATGGTTAAAGAATGCTGTGAATATCGTTGTCAAAGACGATGGTGTAGGTTTCGACCCAGATACAGTAAAGGACCATTCATTTGGAATTTTAGGTATGAAGGAACGTATTGAAATTCTAGGTGGTACAATCTCTATTACTAGTGAAATAAATCGTGGTACAACGGTTTTATTTAAAATTCCTTTAGAAATAGAGTAAGTAATTGTTGCAGAAATTTAGGGGGTAAAGACATATGACAAAGATTATTATTGTAGACGATCACCAGTTATTCCGTGAAGGAGTAAAACGTATTTTAGACTTTGAAGACACGTTTGATGTAGTAGCGGAAGGTGACGATGGTACAGACGTAGTTACTTTATATGCTGAAAATGAACCAGATGTTGTATTAATGGATATTAATATGCCAGGTAAAAATGGCGTAGAGGCAACATCAGAGTTAATTCATGAATTTCCAGATGCAAAGGTAATTATGCTATCCATTCATGACGATGAAACATATGTAACACATGCACTAAAATCAGGTGCTCTTGGCTATATGCTAAAAGAAATGGATGCAGATGAAATTGTAGAAGCCATTAAAGTAGTTGCCAATGGAGGCTCTTATTTACATCCAAAAGTAACGAAAAATTTAGTAGCAGAATTCCGTCGCCTTTCAGAGCATGAAAATAAAGGGAACTTCCACCAAACTGAAATTCGACGTCCATTCCACTTACTAACAAAACGTGAATGTGAGGTATTACAACTATTAACAGATGGTCAATCAAACCGTACAATTGGTGAAACACTGTTTATCTCTGAAAAAACAGTTAAAAACCATGTATCAAGCATTCTGCAAAAAATGAATGTCAATGACCGTACACAAGCTGTTGTTACAGCCATTAAAAACGGTTGGGTTGAAGTACGCTAATAACGTAAAACTGTTTTTAAAAGCTACTTGATATGAAAGTAGTTTTTAAAACAGTTTTTTTATTTATCAAGCAAGCGTGCAACATTTTATAGCTTAAGGCGTCATAAGGAAGATGTAGCAGGTAAATGTTGAAAATACACAACAAAATTCCTACAACAGCATTTATATGCTACAATATGCGCGGGAGGTTTTTTGATGTTAAAGAAAAGTTTTCTAGCAGTTTTGATCTTAATGGTATTAACTGCCTGTGGTAATAAAGATGAGAAGATGAGTGATGAAGAACGAGAAAAGGTTATAGAGGATGGTACAGTAGGCTTTGAAATGATGGGTGGTAATGTTGAAAAAGCTAATAATGTACCAAAAGAAGAGGAAAAAGCAATTTTGGCTTCTTTTGATGAGTATATTGCAGCACTAAATGCTGAAGAAATTGATCGTTATATGAAAACAATATCAAATAATCCAAAAGGCTTTAAATATGATGAGGAAAAAGCGTATGCAGCAGAAGTGTTTGAACAATTTGATATTAAGCGTGAAGTAGAAAATGTCACAATTGCAAAATACGAGCCAGAGAAAGAAGCGCAAGTGTTTGCGAATCTAAAAATGCACTCTCTTCAGCTTGAAACAAAGGTTGAGCATGAAAGCGCAGGGCGTCAGGTGACTGTTTTTGTAAAGGAAGACGGTGACTGGAAGGTAACGAGCGTCTTCTATATTGGTGACGACTCACAGTCTAGTACAGGCAACTAATCATAGCTATCTTCATTCATCTGAGTGAAGATTAGCCCTTATACATAGAACATGAATGTGCAATGGAAATAAACCTAAGCCACATTCATTTCTTTTTGTAGAAAATAAGCAATTATTGCACCGCGATAAAATTGATTGTAAACTATGAAGAATAGGAGAGTGGACATGGATGAGGACGGCAATCGTAACAGATAGTACGGCATATATTACACCTGAAGAACGAGCACGCTTAAATATTTATATGATACCTTTAAGTGTCAATATCTCAGGTCAATTATTTGCCGAAGAGGTAGATATTACAGCATCTGAATTTTATGATAAAGTGCGGAATGTAAAGGAATTCCCTAAAACAACACAGCCGCCAATCGGAGAATTTGTCGCCCTCTTTGAAGAGCTAGCAAAGGATTATGATGAAGTGATTGCTATTCATTTATCAAGTGGCATTAGTGGAACATACCAAGGAGCTATACAAGCAGGCGCAATGGTGGAAGGTATTGAGGTACATGCCTTCGATAGCGAAATATCCTGTGCTGTTCAAGGTTTTTATGCATTAAAGGCGGCTGAAATGGTGCACCAGGGCTTTACGGCAAAAGATATACTTGCAGCATTGGCGGATATGCAGCAATATACTCGTGCTTACTTTATTGTAGACGACTTAGCACATTTGCAGCGTGGTGGGCGTTTATCCTCTGCAGCAGCCCTGATTGGTGGCTTGCTGCAAGTAAAGCCAGTTCTACATTTTGTTGATAAGGTTATTGTACCCTTTGAAAAAATCCGTACACGTAAAAAGGCATTAAAGCGTGTTGAGGAACTGTTAGCAGAGGATGCGAAAAAATATGAGGCGATGGATGCTGTTGTTATTCATGCTAATTGTGAAGAAGAAGCACAGGCATGGCGAGCACAATTAGCAGCAGCCTATCCAAATGTAAACTTTACATTGAGCTATTTTGGCCCTGTTATCGGTACTCATTTAGGTGAAGGTGCCATGGGCTTAGGCTGGACAAAAAATAAATAATAAGTGTGAGAGTCTCTACAGCAAATGTAGAGGCTTTTTTATATAGGTTAGGAAAGGAGAAGAGAGCATGAAATATAAAGGCTGGATATTGCCACCAGCATTACGAGATTTCCATGAAGGACGCATTTGGTTAAGAAATCATTCACCTTTTTCTGCAATCGATATGGAGAGGGCTATTAGCAATCAATATTTCTATATAATAGAAGGAATCCAAAAAAAGCCATTTATCAAGTGCAATCGTTGCCATAATACAGACCCTGAGTTATTTACGGTATTTGATTGTGCAGGCTGTCGGAGGTCATGTATCTATTGTCGCCATTGTATTCGGATGGGAAGGGTGAGCAGCTGTACACAATTGTTGCTATGGATTGGACCTAAAGCGCTTAAAAAGCGTCAGCATTTATTACAGTGGACAGGGCAATTTACCGAGCTTCAACAGCAGGCTGCCAATGAAATTTTAGCAAGCGTAAGGGCAGGACGTTCGCATCTAACCAGCGCGGTTTGTGGGGCAGGGAAAACGGAGCTGCTTTTTCCAGCCGTCCATGATGCGCTAAAGCGAGCATTGCGTGTTTGTATTGCTACACCGCGTACAGATGTTGTATTAGAGCTATATCCTCGCTTTCAACATGTATTTCCACAAACGGTGATTCATGCCTTGTATGGTGGAGCACCAAAGCAGGATGGCTATGCCCAGCTTGTAATTGCAACAACACATCAGCTTTACCGATTTGACAGAGCATTTGATGTGATGATTGTAGATGAGGCAGATGCTTTTCCTTATACATTTGATGAAACATTACAAAGAGCAGTAGAAAAGGCTAAAAAAGCTGATGCACCGATTATTTTTGTCACAGCAACCCCTTCCACGAGGCTACAACAAGCCTTTCAACAAGAAAGCTATTCATTTATTCCAAAGCGCTACCATAACCACCCATTACCAGTTCCTCAATTTTCAGCTTTATGGAACTATGAAAAAAGCTTTTATCGCGGAAAAATTCCTACAAGGTTAAAAAATTGGACGGAGCAATGCCTTGCCCAACAGCAACCATTTTTATTGTTTTTTCCAACAATCGCACTAATGGACAAGGCAATATCACTTTTTCAATCCATTGATCCTAAAATAGTAGCTGTCCATGCAGAAGACCCAGAGCGGAAAGAAAAGGTACTGAAGCTACGACAGCAAGAGATTCCAGGACTATTAACAACAACCATTTTAGAAAGAGGCATTACTATTCGCAATGTGCAGGTGGCAGTTGTTGGCGCAGAGTCCTCGATTTTTACAGCAAATGCTCTTATTCAAATTGCAGGACGCGTAGGACGACATCAGGATTTTCCTAATGGTGATGTACGCTTTTTTCATCATGGTGTAACAACAAGCATGGATGAGGCACGTGCAAAAATTCTTTATTACAATAAGAAAGGATTTCCGCTATGAATAAAATAGAATCTCGGTGTTTACTATGCTCGCAGCCTTTAAAAACTACAATCTCTTGGACAAGGCTTTTAACAAAGCAATTTGCGCCAACTATTTGCGAAAAATGTCAGCATCGCTTTGTGCCCTCACAATCAGCAACAGCACTTTATGAATATAATGAAGCAATGAAAGAGTATTTGCATCAATTGAAATTTTTACAAGATATCGCACTTGTTAAAGTATTTCGTCAAGAGCTGTACATGCGACTTAAAAAAGAAAAGGCTCTTATTTTACCCATCCCAATGCATCCCGAAAAACAGCAGGAACGCACCTTTTCGCATACAGAAGAGCTTTTAAAGGCGGCACATATATCGTATAGTCAATTACTAGAGAAAACGACAACAGCCACACAAAGCTCTAAAAATAGAGAAGAACGTTTAAATGTCGCTCCACTATTTCGCTTAAAGACAGGAGTACAAGTAGAGCATCAAAACTATTTACTTTTTGACGATATAAAAACTACAGGTACAACCTTAAAGCATGCTACAGAGGTGTTAATGGCGGCAGGTGCTAAAAATGTCCAATACTTCACATTAATTGATGGCTGAAAACATTAATGTATTATGTATAATAGATTATGGGTATATATTGATAGATTACGATGACTGGTAAGAGGAGGAAACAGGATGGCAGAGGTTCGCAATTGTCCAAAATGTAATGAATTTTTTAACTATACAGGAATAAGGGAAGTATGTCATAAGTGTGCACAATCAGAGGAGGAGCTGTATCAGATCGTTTATCGTTTCTTGCGTAAACGTGAGAACCGAGCGGCAACAGTGGAGCGTATTGTGGAAGCAACAGGAGCAGAAGAGGAGCTATTATATAAATGGGTGCGCAAAGGTCGACTGCAACCAGCCATGTTCCCTAATTTGGGCTATCCATGCGATAACTGTGGCCATCTCACAACGAAAGGAAAGCTTTGCACAAAATGTCAGGATGAATTAAAGGCAGACTTACGTACATTTGAAGCGGCAAAGGAATTCCGTGAAAGTGTAGAAGAGCGTGATCGTGCAACATACCATTCGGAGCGTAAACGTTAGTCAAATCACAGTGTGTGTTAATTTTAAACAAAATTAGCACACTTTTTTATATATGAAAACTTAACATTATGTAAGACAATCCGAAATAATAGTAAGATAAGATTTTTAGATGGGAGGGTTCAATATGAAAATTACATCTTATGGCATCAATGCGATGAATGCCTATAAAAAACAAGTACGTAATGTCAAATCAGATACAGCTAAAGCATCTTTTGCAGATAAAATTGAAATTTCCAAAGCAGCACAGGAAATGCAAGGTGTGTCAACGTACGGCACTGAGCGCGCAGATCGTGTTCAACAATTAAAAGAGGATATTGCTTCAGGTGAATACAAAGTAAACGCTCGCCAGGTGGCAGAGGATATGCTGAAATATTATCGTTTCTAGGGAGGGTGTCACATTATGTCTGTAGAAGCGATACGTTCTACATTAACAATGCTAGAAAGAATGCACAAAAGCTTACTTGAACTAGCCTATAAAAAAACCGAAATTATTAAAGCTGGCGATATCGAAGCACTGGACCAATTGCTCAAGGACGAGCAGGCACATGTAGCGGCAATCGATAAGCTCGAGCAACAGCGTCAGAAACAAGTAACGGACTACTTTGAAGCAAAGGGACTTGCTTCAACTGACAATAGAACTGTTGCAGATGTCATCGAGGCTGCTGAACAACAGGCTGATAAAGAAGCATTATCAGCAGTTCGCGACCGTTTATTGCTTATTATTAATAACTTACGACAACAAAATGACTTAAATCAAAAGCTTGTATTTCAATCACTACAAATTGTGAACCTAACACTTGATTCATTAAGACCTCGTACAGAGCAAATAAACTACTCTAGCAATGAGGTACGTGGAACAAACACTGTAGTCAAAAAATCATACTTTGATTCACAAGCATAAAAGGGAGGAAAAAAGATGCGCTCAACATTTATGGGCTTAGAAGCAAGTAAACGTGGCCTTTTTGTACAGCAAACGGCTTTATACACAACAGGTCACAATATTTCCAATGCCAACACATTAGGCTATTCTCGCCAACGTGTCAATATGCAAGCAACACCAGGTTTCCCAACACCAGGTCTAAATCAGCCCACTTATCCAGGCCACCTTGGAACAGGTGTAGAAGCAGGCTCAATCCAACGTATTCGCGATGAATTTATCGACCGCCAATACCGCCAAGAAACGAATAAGTTTGGTTATTGGGAGTCAACGTTTAAATCGATTTCACAAATGGAAGATATTATGTCAGAGCCTTCAGAATTTGGTATTAACCAAGCATTCACAGATTTTTGGAAGGCAATGGAAGACATTATTGATGATCCAAAAGATACAGCTGCACGTCAAGTATTAATTTCTAAAGGTAAGGGATTAGCAGAATCCTTTAATTATATGGATAGACAGCTAAAACAAATCCAAGGAAATATTGGTAATGAAATTAAAGTATCAACAGATAAAGTAAATTCAATTCTTAAACAAATTGCAGCTATTAATAAGCAAATTCAAGAGGTAGAGCCTAACGGTTATGTACCAAATGATTTGTATGATGCACGCGATTTATTAGTAGATGAGTTAAATCATTATATCCCTGTATCAATTTCCTTCCAAAAATCAGGAGGACTTGCCAAAGATGTAGCAGAAGGCTCCATGACAATTACATATATTTCTGCAGATGGAACTACACGAATTCCATTAGTAGAAGGTAGAGAATACGCTGCGCTTGCAACGATGGATACAAATGATGTACGTGTTGATGGTGAGGTTGATGTTGCTGCAACAGGGGAGTATGCTGAGTTTAGCCAAATTAGAGTTACTAATCTTGGTGAGCCACCTGGCGATCCAACAACAGGAGCAAATACCATTGACTATAGTCAAATGGAGCCTAGCAAAGGTACATTACGTGCATTAATCGATGCTTATGGGCATAGTGGTGGTCAAGGGACTTATCCAGAAATGCTTGCTAACTTAGATTTATTAGCGAATGAATTTATCACACAGTTTAATGCTATTCATAGTGCAGGTTATGACTTAGATGGTGTTTTAGGGGAGGACTTTTTTGCTGGCACAACTGCTCGTGATTTTAGCGTAGTCATTACTGACCCTAAGCGAGTAGCAGCATCTGATATCACAGGTGAGCAAGGAAACAATGAAAATATGCGGGAGCTAGCAGAACTACAGAAGCAAGCGCACGCAAACTTAAAACAAGGTACATTCCAAAACTACTATAAATCACTAACAGGGGACTTAGCAGTAAAAGGGCAAGAGGCTGATCGTAATGCATTTAACTCTAAAACATTGCATTTGCAAATTTCGAATAACCGTGATTCCATGAGCTCTGTTTCCCTAGATGAAGAAATGACAAATATGATTACATTCCAGCAGGCATATAATGCAAATGCACGTATGATTACAGTTGTAGATGAAACATTAGATAAAATTATTAACGGTATGGGAAGAGTAGGCCTATAGTAGCGAACTAATGGAAGGGAGATAAATCATGCGCGTTACACAATCAATGCTATCAAGCAATATGCTACGCAATTTAAATACAAGCTATAGCAAAATGTCTAAATATCAAGATATGCTAACATCAGGTATGAAAATAACAAGACCATCTGATGATCCAGTTGTGGCGGTCAAAGGAATGGGGTACCGTGTAGACCTTGATAGAAATGCACAGTATCAACGTAATTTGCGTGAAGCAAATACATGGCTGGATACAACAGATGAAGCACTTGACCAAGTAGGCTCTGCCTTAAAGCGTGTGAAGGAGCTTATTGTACAGGCTGCTAATGATACAAATACTGCTGATGATCGACAAAAAATTAATGCAGAAATGGAACAGCTTCGTGAGCAACTACGTGATATTGCCAATACAAGAGCAGGGGACAATTATATTTTTTCAGGTACACATACAAATGAGCCCCTTTATATTGATAAAACAGGTCCGCAAAACCCAGCTGTGTCAACTGGTAGAGATAAATCAATTGAAATCAATGTTTTTGACGGTATTTCGATGAATATTAATACTTCGGGTGCTGACTTATTTGAAAATGTTGATGCGTTTATGTCACAGGTCAATACATTATTACAAAGTGGTGCAACAGGTGAAGAAATAAGCGGTGCACTTGGCTTAGATATTACAGATGGTGTTAATACAATTCCTGGTTTAGATAGTGTCTATGCAGACACATTAACTTTAAGGGCAGAAGTAGGTGCTCGACAAAATCGTGTAGAGTTAATGGAAAATAGACTTGAAATACAAGAAGTCAATGTAACAAAACAGATGTCAGCAAATGAAAGCACAGACTATGCAAAAACAATTACAGACATGGTAACACAAGATTCTATTCACCAAGCAGCACTTTCAGTAGGAGCAAGAATCATTCAGCAAACTCTCGTAGATTTTATAAGATAAAATCTACGAGAGTTCTGCCCCGAAAGCGTTAGCGGCAGGGGCAAACACGGAGTGGCAAGTTCTGCCCCGAAAGCGTTAGCGGCAGGGGCAAACACGGAGTGGCAAGTTCTGCCCCGAAAGCGTTAGCGGCAGGGGCAAACATGTAACAGTAGGAATAAATTGAATCGAAACTTATCAAGCGTTTGGACATTTCGTTCAGGCGCTTTTCTTAAAAGGAAGGTGCAAAAAATATGAAACTTCCACAAATCCAAATTCATACAACTGATATTCAAATGGATTGGCGTACAACAAAGCCACAACAACATATCGAGCAACCGCAGGCGACATTGCATATTGAACAACCGGCAGCCATTTTAGAAATTCATACAACAAGAGGTATTTTAAAAATTGATTCTTCTCAGGCGAGAAGAGATATAGGGATGATTGGCCCTTTAGAATCAAGTGCGAACTATGCTGAAAAAGGTAAGCAAGAGCTTCTTAAAGGGATCGCGCGTAGAGTACAAGAAGGCTATCAAATGGCGGATAATGCTGGTAAAGGAATGGACCGTGCTACTATTCAAAATATTGCTAAACAAAACCATGGACCACATCATACACCATTCAATATTAAATTTGTGCCATCAATAGGCTCAGTAAAAATCGATTATACACCTGGTACAACAGACGTCAATATTGAAAGAAGAGAGCCAATTATTGACGCGCAAGTGAACAAACCAGTCCTTGAATACACACCTGGTAAAGTAACTGGTACAATGATGCAAAGACCACGTGTTGATATTGATGTAATCGGTTAAAAGGAGAGGGCAATCAAATGAATATTGAAACAAAGTTTTTAGGTACAGTCGAAATTAATGATACGAATATTGTAACATTTGAATCAGGGCTTCCAGGCTTTCCAGATGCACAAAAATTCGTGCTTCTTCCACTAGACGCAGATTTACCATTAGTTGTTTTACAATCAATTGAGCAACAGGAGCTTGGCTTTGTACTTGCATACCCATTTGCGTTTAAAAAGGATTATACATTTGAAATAGGAGAGGAAGACAAAGCAGATTTACAAATAGAACAGGAAGAAGATGTTATTGCCTACACAGTTGTCACATTAAAAGAAACATTTCAAGAATCAACAATGAATTTACTCGCCCCTATCATTATTAATACAGCCAAGAAACTAGGTAAACAAATTGTCCTACAAGATAGTTCACACTATCCTTTACGTTATCCAATCGGCGCCATGGAAGGAAGTGCTGAGTAATGCTTGTTCTATCACGAAAAACAGGTGAATCCATTATGATTGGGGATCATATTGAACTAAAGGTACTATCAGTTGACGGTGACCAAATAAAGCTTGGTATTGTAGCCCCTAAATCTGTAAAAGTCCATCGCTCGGAAGTATTTAAGGCAATACAAGAGCAAAATAGAGAAGCACTTGCGATACCAACAGATTTATTAAACAAATTAAAGAGGTAATAGCAAAGAGGATAACATAAATAAGCTGTTTTAAAAGGAGCTTAGGTAAAATAGCTAATATTATATCAGACTGTAGACAAAAGCCATCGAGAGGTTCACTCTCGATGGGCTTTTGTCATTTTTCTTCCTATTTTATCTTTAACATTTGGTAATATACTAC
>NZ_JBIWBA010000034.1:0-24559 GCF_044760715.1 Lysinibacillus sp. NPDC098008 | reverse complement strand
TGTCCAAGGCTTTATCCAAATGATTAATCAAACACCTGAAAATACGGTGAATAGGCTGTGCTTGAAACTCTAATTTTCTTTCACCGTATATATATTTCAGAAATTCACTAAAAGTCTGTCTTGCAAGGCAGACTTTTTATATTGTTCTATTTTAACAATCGCATAACGGACTTTTTATTTCATAATATGCTATAACAATAAGAGGATATTATTTTGAAATAGAAGGTGATCAGATGCCTAAAAAAATATTATTGGTCGAAGATGAAAAACATATTGCGCGCTTTGTGGAGCTAGAATTGCAGCATGAGGGCTATGAGGTCACTGTTGCCTATGATGGTCGTGAGGGGCTTGCCTTGGCAACGGCTAAAAGCTTCGATGTACTGCTACTCGATGTGATGTTGCCGGGGCTTAATGGCATTGAAATTTGTCGGCGTATTCGCACACAATCACAAGTGCCGATTTTGCTATTAACTGCAAGAGATGCTGTGATGGATCGTGTGGCAGGCTTAGACGCAGGAGCGGATGACTATATCGTGAAGCCTTTTGCTATCGAGGAGCTGCTGGCTCGCATCCGTACAATTTTACGCCGTGTAACACCAGAGCCATCCACTGGTGAATCCTTGCATTTCCGTGATATTCACATGGATACAGCCGCCTATGAAGTTTTTGTACAGGGGAATAAACTTGACCTAACAAAGACAGAATATGATTTACTCAAACTATTAATTGAGCATAAGAATCGGGTGTGTACACGTGAGCAAATTTTAACCTCTGTGTGGGGCTATGACACAGATATTGAAACAAATGTAGTAGACGTCTATATCAGACATTTACGCACAAAGCTGCCAGGTGATATGAATGCCTATATTGAAACCGTTCGTGGGGTTGGGTACGTGATGCGCGAATGACAAGCTTAAAAAACTATTTGCGTCGCCAATCATTGCAAAAGAAATGGATGCTTACATCAAGCAGCGTCATTTTTATTAGCTATACGATTATTTGTGTTGTTGTCTATGTGTTCCTTCATACATGGCTGTTACATGAGGAGGAGAGTAAAGTCATACGCACAAGTAAGGACATTAGCTCTTTTTTAGAATCTCAAGGTCCGAATATTACAATTCAGCAAATCCAACAAAATACAGGCTTGCTAGAATCCATTGTTGATCGCGATGAAACGGTCAGAATGTTTAATAGAGATGGCGTTGAAATATTGCGTATTAACAATGCATCCTCTGCTGCACCATTAACTACCATGCAGGAAATAGTGGAGATGACCATTGATAAGCAGGATGCTCTTGTGGTGAATGAACCGATCCAGCTCGGCTTTTTCCAGGGCTATATTCAGGTGATTCATCCATTAACAAGCTTTCAATCGCTGATGCATTATTTGCTGACAGCCATGCTGATCGCAGGGCTAGGGGCATTGATTGTATCAGGCTCGATTGGCTATTACCTTGCTAATTACTTAATGAAGCCGCTCCATGCCTTGCGTGCCTCTATGAAAACAGTGATGGATCAAGGCTTTAAGGAGCCCATTCAATTAACCTATACATCACATGATGAAATAGGCGATTTATTGAAAATGTATAATGCGATGATGAATGAGCTGCAAATTTCCTTTACACAGCAGCAGCAATTTGTGGCAGATGCTTCCCACGAGCTACGCACGCCGATTCAAGCGATTGAAGGGCATCTATCCTTGTTAAAGCGCTGGGGGAAGAATGATCCAGCTATATTAGAGGAATCCATTGATACTTCGCTGACAGAAATTGCTCGTATGCGTAAAATGATAGAGGAATTATTAGAGCTGGCACGGCGAGAAGAAAAGGATGAGGCAAGTGCAGCAGATGCGCCAGCCGTTATTGAGGCAGTCATTGAGGAGATGGCATTGCTATACCCAAAGGCGCGCATGACGCTGTCGAAAAAGGACGAAATCGGTCCATTATTTATAACGGAAAATGCACTTAGTCAAATCATTCGCAATATCATTGAGAACGCAATTCGTTATTGTGAAAAAATACCTGAGATTCAGCTTTCGCTGTCAATGGCTGGTAATTATGCGTGTTTAGAAATTGCGGATAATGGTATAGGAATAGCAGAAGAGAATATCCCATTTATCTTTGATCGTTTTTACCGAGTGGATGAAGCCCGAAATCGGCAAATTGGTGGGACAGGCTTAGGGCTGAGTATTTCGAAGATGTTGCTTGAAAAGTATAATGCCTCAGTAGAAGTCAAGAGTGAAGTAAATGTTGGAACCGTTTTCTCATTAAAAATTCCGCTAAAATATTAAGAAAAATCTATGCTTTATTTCGGAATTCTATCCTTCGCGAAAAAAATTGCTTAATTTGCTAAAAAGAGTTGTATTTTTTGTGAAGAGTAGTAAGATTGAAGTGGAAAAAATGTTCTTTAAATTATGGAAAAACAATGAACAACAACCTTTTAAAGAACAGTGAAATATTATATAATTAATTGCAATTTAATTAATGCAACTGCCAAAAGGCAAAATTTGGAGGTCATTTTTCATGTCGAACAACGTTACAACTGTAAGTTCTCCATGGTCAGCTTTCTCTGGTCCTAACTTAGGATATGTGATGGAGCAATACGACTTATTCTTACAGGCTCCTGAAGAAGTAGAACCAGAGTTAGTTTCTTTATTTCAACAATTTGGTGCACCAGTAGTAGTGGAAGGTGAAGTAGCTGTAGCTAGTCATACAGCAGCGGCTCCTGCTGGCGATTATAAAAAAGTGTTAGCCGCTGTCAAATTAGCAAAAGCAATTCGTTCACAAGGGCATTTAGCAGCAGATATTTATCCGCTGAAAAATCGTGAACTGCAAACAGCTCCAATCGAAGAAAGTGCGTTCAACTTAAGCGCTGCCGATTTAGCAGCCATTCCTGCAGCAATCTTCTTCAAAGATGTGCCAGCAAACGTGAAAAATGGTAAGGATGCAATCGACTATTTAAAAGCTGTATATACAGATAAAGTAGCTTTTGAATATAGTCATGTAACAGCAACAGAAGAGCGTGAATGGATTCAAGCACAAATTGAATCAGGTGCTTTCCAGCAAGCATTAACAGCTGATGAGAAAAAAGCACTATTAGATCGTTTAACACATGTTGAAAATTTTGAAAAATTTATTCATAAGACATTTGTAGGACAAAAGCGTTTCTCTGGTGAGGGCTTAGATACGCAAATCGTTCTATTTGATGAAATTTTAAAAACTGTAGAGGCAGATAATGTCGAAAATGTTCGCATTGGGATGGCACACCGTGGTCGTTTAAATGTCTTAACACATATTTTAAATAAACCATATGATATGATGTTCGCTGATTTTGCACATGTTTCCAATGATTTATTTATGCCAGAGCATGGCCGCCTTGCTATTACAAAAGGCTGGACAGGTGATGTAAAGTATCACATGGGTGCGTCTTATCAACGTGAATCAGGGATGAATGTGAAGCTTGCTTATAACCCATCACACTTAGAGGTTGGGAATCCAGTGGTACTTGGGGCTACACGTGCTACACAGGATGATACGTCAAAACCAGGTCAAGCTACTCATGACCGTACAAAGGGCTTAGGTATTCTTGTGCATGGTGATGCGGCATTCCCAGGTCAAGGGATTGTAACAGAAGTATTAAACTTTGCGAAAACAGAAGGCTTTACAACAGGTGGGACAATCCATATTATTGCCAACAATATGATTGGTTTCACAACAGAACAGCAAGACTCACGTTCATCTATTTATTCTTCTGACCCAGCAAAAGGCTACGAAGTACCAGTTGTCCATGTCAATGCAGATAGCCCAGAGGCAGTTGTCCTTGTTGGTCGCTTTGCCGCTAGCTACCGTCAAAAATTCGGTAAAGATATCGTAGTTGACTTAATTGGCTATCGTCGTCATGGTCATAATGAAACAGATGATCCAACAGTAACAAACCCAGAAACATATAAATTGGTTGCGAAGCATGAAACAGTACGTGCATTATATGGTCAGCAATTAGTAGCAGAAGGTCTTGTATCAGCTGAAGAGGTTGCTGCATTAGATACAGCCGTTTATGCTGAAATGCAAGCTGCATATGACCATGTGAAAGAAATGGCTGCAAAAGATGCACACGACCCATTAGAAATGCCAGAAGAACTAAAAATAGAGTTCCCACAACTGGATACAGCGGTAGGAGCAGAGCGTTTAGAAAAAATTAATGAAGAGCTTTTAGTGTTTGAAGACAACTTCGAACCACAGAAAAAGCTCGGCAAAATTTTAGAAAAACGTCGTGATACTTTTGCTTCTGCTAAAATCGATTGGGGACATGCAGAAACATTAGCATATGCAACAATTATTCAAGATGGCACACCAGTGCGCTTTACTGGTCAGGATGCACAGCGTGGTACATTCTCACAACGCCACTTAGTATTACACGATAAAAACAATGGCAATGTCTTTACACCACTGCATCATATTTCAGGTGCAAATGCATCATTCTCAGTGTATAACTCACCGTTAACTGAAGCGGGTGTAGTTGGCTTTGAATATGGCTATAACTTAGAAAACAACCATGTGCTAACAGTGTGGGAAGCACAATTCGGTGACTTCGCGAACATGGCTCAAGTGATGTTTGATAACTTTATTTCAGGGGCACGTGCGAAATGGGGTCAAAAGTCTGGTCTAGTTATTTTATTACCACATGGGTATGAAGGCCAAGGTCCAGAGCACTCATCAAGCCGTATGGAACGTTATTTACAAATGTCAGCGGAAAATAACTGGTTTGTAGCAAACTGCTCAAATGCAGGAAACTACTACCACTTATTGCGCCGCCAAGCAGCATTATTAGGCACAGAAGGGGTACGTCCACTTGTGGTTGTATCACCAAAATCATTACTGCGCCATCCATTAGCTGCAGCTAGTGCTGAGCAATTAGCAAATGGCTCATTCCAAGAAGTAATTGAACAGCCAGGCTTAGGAACAAAACCAGAGGCTGTAGAGCGCATTGTTTTAGGTACAGGTAAAGTAATGATCGACTTAGCAGAACGCGTGAAGGACGGGGAAGGCTTCGACCACCTACACATTATTCGTGTGGAACAACTTTACCCATTCCCAAAAGAGCAAGTTGCTGGTATTATTGCTAAGTATCCTAATGTGAAGGAAATCGTATGGGTACAAGAAGAACCTAAAAACCAAGGTACATGGAATTATGCACTCGAAACATTACATGAACTTTCAGCAGGTAAACAGCTTCGTTATGTAGGACGTCCTGCAATGAGCTCTACTTCTGAAGGCGATGCAGATTCCCATAAAGCAGCACAAGCAGCCGTTATTGAAGCGGCAGTTGCTGAGCCAGTAAAGGTTAAATAACATCACAGATCAATTTTTGACAGCTGGGCTACTTGCCTAGAGCAGTAGCCCTTTTATGTGCATAAGGCACGTTAATCAAAGGAGGAAATAAAAGTGGCTGAAATTAAAGTCCCTGAATTAGCAGAATCGATTACAGAAGGTAGTATCGCACAATGGGTAAAAAAAGTGGGCGATCGCGTTGAAAAAGGTGAATTCATCGTTGAACTTGAAACAGATAAAGTAAACGCTGAAATCATTTCTGAAGAAGCAGGTGTATTAACACAAATTTTAGCTGAAGAAGGCGATACTGTATTAGTTGGTCAAGTTATCGCAGTAGTAGAAGCAGGCGAAGGCGCAGCACCTGCACCAGCAGCAGCGGCTCCAACTGAAGCACAAGCAGCACCAACGCCAGCAGCGGCAGCTCCAGTAGTAGAAGAAGCATCTAACGAGCGTGTGATTGCATCACCAGCAGCACGTAAGCTAGCACGTGAAAAAGGTATTGACCTTTCAGCGGTATCTCCAGTAGACCCACAAGGTCGTGTACGTGTACAAGATGTAGCAGCACATGGTACAGCACCAGCAGCTCCTGCTGTAGCAGCACCAATCACTACTACAAACGGTCCTGTTGTATTTGCACCAGCAGAAGAAACAAACCGTGTAACAATCGAAAAAATGTCTCGTCGTCGTCAAACAATTGCCAAACGCTTATTAGAAGTAAAGCAATCAACAGCAATGTTAACAACATTCAACGAAATTGACATGACAAACATTATGGCATTACGTAAACGCAAGCAAGAGCAATTTGTGAAAGATAACGACATTAAATTAGGCTTTATGTCATTCTTCACAAAAGCGGTTGTAGCAGCACTTAAAAAATACCCTTATGTAAATGCACAAATCAATGGTGACGAAATTCACTTAAACAATTTCTTCGATATCGGTATCGCTGTATCAACAGAAGAAGGCTTAGTTGTACCAGTTGTACGTGATGCAAACAGCAAAAACTTTGCAGAAATCGAAAAGGATATCGCAGAGTTAGCGAAAAAAGCACGCGACAAAAAATTAGGCTTAAACGACATGGCAGGCGGTTCATTCACGATTACTAATGGTGGTGTATTCGGTTCATTAATGTCAACACCAATTATGAACGGTACACAAGCTGGTATTTTAGGTATGCACTCAATTGTTCAACGCCCAGTAGTAGTGAACAACGAGATCGAAATCCGTCCAATGATGTACGTGGCATTATCATATGACCATCGTATTATTGATGGTAAAGATTCAGTAGGCTTCTTAAAAACAGTAAAAGAATTAATCGAGAACCCTGAAGACTTATTATTAAATTCATAATTATAACCTCCTTTGCAACCACTGCAGGATTTTAGCCAAGGGCTGTCTGAAAAGAGTGATCTTTCCAGACAGCCCTTTTCTGTTTTTACAGACAAAGCTCTGCCGTCTATGCTCTATAAAGAAATTACCTCTCTCTATCTTTTTACATATAAATAATTGTTTTATAATAAATATTTGTTGAATATAGTGTGTTTATTGTTAAAATAGCATGCTTGACAATGGATAGAGCAAGTATAATCCCCTAATATTGTCATTAGTCAGAAAAGTGATAAAATGAGCTTGACGAATCTATTCATTATATAGTAGTATCTAAGTATCAATTAAATAGACAAACCTCACTCGTATCAATAGGTGAGGTAGAGGCGCGATATTTATTAGTTCATTGTTGAGTATAAGCAAGCGAGGACACAGTGAAGAAGGAACTATCGCCGAAGTATAAAAGGAGCTCGTACTTTTATGCTGGGTCTGCAGTGAATAAGTGCAGGACTGTCCTAGTAAATTGCTTTCCAGGTTTACTAGGTTGTGCTATCTCGGAAATATGGAAAGTATAGTGAGGATTTGGGCAACTGTTATAAAAGGCAAGACCTAAGTTCAGAAACTTAGGTCTTTTTTCATACAGTTGTTTTATTTTTTGACAGAAAAGGGGCGTTTTTTATGAAAAGAAAATGGTTGTTAGTAATGCTGTCGATCATGACGGCAATTGTGCTAGCGGCATGTGGCACAAGCGACAAAAATGAAGGTAGCACAGGCGATGCTGAAGGCGACACAGAAGAAAGTGGCGGTGAATTCCGTATTGGCATGGAGGCTGGTTATCCACCTTTTAACTGGACACAGCAGGGTGATGCCAATGGCGCAGTAAAAATTGCCGATAATGCAGAATATGCAGGCGGCTATGATGTACAAATGGCGAAAAAAATCGCTGAAGGCTTAGGCAAAGAGCTAGTGATTGTGAAATTAGAATGGGATGGACTAGTACCAGCATTACAATCCAATAAAATTGATGCCATTATCGCAGGTATGTCACCAACAGCAGAGCGTAAGAAAACAATTGATTTTACAGAAAACTATTACACATCTGATTTTGTCATCGTTGTGAAAAAAGGCAGCGAATTTGAAAAGGCAACATCGATTCAAGATTTCTCAGGCGCGAAAATTACATCACAATTAAATACATCGAACTATGATGTAATCGATCAAATTGACGGTGTAGAAAAGCAAACAGCGATGGAAAACTTCCCAGCAATGCGTGTGGCATTAGAGGCTGGCAAAATTGACGGCTATGTAGCCGAGCGTCCAGAAGGTATCTCAGCAGCAGCGGCGAACGATAAATTCACATATGTTTCATTTGAAGAAGGTCAAGGCTTTGATACAGACCTTTCTAACACATCTATTGCTGTAGGCTTACGTAAAGATGATGCAAATCTTGAGAAAATCAATGAAATTTTAAAGGGTATTTCAGAAGATGAGCGTCAACAAATTATGGAAGAGGCAATTGCCCAACAACCAGCAGCACAATAATAACATTGCACGGGCTAGTTGCTAGTCCGTGCATGATTATTTCATCATTATTAAAATGAGAACCTCTCTACATAATGATACGATGCTAGTAAACATAGAACTACACAGGCAACATGATATTGTGAGGAGGAGCTTCATGAGTCTTGAATGGATACTTTCAATTATTGAAAACAACTGGCAAATGTTTTTACGAGGTGCGTATTATACGTTACTGATTTCGATTATTAGTACAATTATTGGTGCATTTATCGGATTTTTCATCGGAATTATGCATACGATTCCTGTTCGTAAAAAAGGTGTGAAATTTTATAGCTTAAAGCTTATTAATTTTATACTAACATGCTATGTTGAATTTTTCCGTGGTACACCAATGATTGTACAAGCAATGGTTGTTTACTACGGATTAGATATTGCATTTGGCATTGATATGCACTTTATTACAGCGGGGATTGTCGTTGTGTCGCTGAATACAGGTGCTTATATGGCAGAAATTGTACGTGGTGGAATTGTGTCCATCGATAAAGGTCAATATGAGGCGGCATCAGCGATTGGGATGAACCATGTTAAAATCATGTTCCATGTGGTATTGCCACAAGTTGCACGCAATATACTGCCAGCAACAGGCAACCAATTAATTATGAATATTAAAGATACAGCCGTATTAAATGTTATTGGTGTAACGGAGCTATTCTTCCAAACAAAATCAATTGCGGGCAACAACTTCCGTTATTTTGAGTCATTCTTTGTGGCATGTGTGCTTTATTTCATCATGACATTTACCGCATCGCGCATTCTGCTCTATGTTGAAAAACGTTTGGATGGGCCTGATGCCTATCAAAAAGAACAAAAGGAAGCTGTATAGGGGGGCGCACAAATGACAGTCATTAAAATCGAGCATTTAAGTAAATCATTTGGACGTAACCAAGTGTTAAAAGATGTGAATTTTCAAGTGGAAAAGGGTGAGGTTGTCTGTTTAATCGGCTCCTCTGGCTCTGGTAAATCAACATTGCTGCGCTGCATTAATTTATTAGAAACGCCAAGTGGTGGTCAGATTATTTATAAAGGGGAGGATATCCTCAATGACAAGCATAATATCGATGAATATCGTACACATTTAGGAATGGTGTTTCAGCAATTTAATTTATTTAATAACCACAATGTGTTAAGTAACTGTACAGTAGGACAAATGAAGGTACTAAAGCGCTCTAAAAAGGATGCAGAGGAAATCGCGCTGAAATATTTAAAAATCGTTGGCATGGATCAATATGTCAATGCCAAGCCTCGCCAGCTATCAGGTGGACAAAAACAGCGTGTAGCGATTGCACGTGCCTTATCAATGAACCCTGATGTGATGCTGTTTGATGAGCCTACATCAGCCCTTGACCCTGAAATGGTTGGGGAAGTGTTAAAGGTCATGCGTCAGCTTGCCAATGAGGGGAATACGATGTTGATTGTCACGCACGAGATGGAGTTTGCGAAAGAAGTGGCAGATCGTGTTGTCTTTATGGATAAAGGCGTGATTGTTGAGGAGGGTCCTCCTCAACAAGTATTAGTCAATCCGCAGCATGAGCGTACAAAAGAGTTTTTAAAACGTACATTAAAATAAAACGTGTAAATCCGTGTAGCTTTCTGTGGAAGGTGAAGCGGATTTTAGCGTTTTTCTAGCAGACCGAATAAGAAACGTCATTACACATTGTTAGGAGGGAAGCGATGTCTAATTTATCGGGAAAGGTTATTCTTATCACAGGCGCAAGTTCGGGTATTGGACTTGCCACAGCTGAGCTAATGGCATCTAAAGGGGCTAAGGTTATTATTAATTATCATTCAAATGTAAAGGGTGCGATGGAAGCCGCTCAACGTATTCAAGAAAAAGATGGACATGCCCTTGCCATTCAAGCAGATGTTAGGAAGAAAGAAGAAGTGAACGCAATGGTTGAACAAGCTATTGCTACATTTGGCACAATTGACGTGCTAGTAAATAACGCAGGTGGTGGCATTCGCCAAAGCACATTTATGGATATGTGTGAAGAGCTATGGGAAGAAACGTTCATATTAAATGTCAAGAGTGTTCTCCTATGCTCACAAGCTGTATTAAAATATATGATTCCGAAAAAAAGCGGAAAAATTATTAATATATCTTCAGCGGCTGCACGTATTGGCGGAGCAGGTGAAAGTATTCACTATGCATCTGCTAAAGGAGCAATCAATACAATGACAATTGGCATGTCTAGAGAGCTAATTCAATATGGAATTATCGTAAATGGGGTAGCACCGGGAATGGTAGAAACACCTTTTCATCATAAATTTGCGCCTGGTGATAATCGACTTGAGCGTATGGTTTCATCTGTACCGATTAATCGGGCTGCAACACCTATGGAAATAGCAGAGGTCATTGCCTTTCTTTCCTGCGATGCTTCCAATTATATCCTTGGAGAAATTATTACTGTGAGCGGTGGACGATAAATGCTGGATTTGAATAGGGAAAAAGCCTTGCTTCAATAAAATATAGCAAGACTCTTCTATTTTTTTATCATCACTCAGCAAAATCACTATTTTCTCGAATTCCACTCTGCATAAAGAACAAAGCAGATGGCAAATGCTACGGCAATAATAAAAAACCATTGTGGTACACCGCCAAAGCTCATATTAACACCTCAATTATTAAAAGTTTTTTGAATTCAGTAGGTCTTCTACAGCTTTTTTCTCCACAAAGCCTCAAAAATATTATAAAATAAGCAATAGACATTAGCTTTGCGCTAGTAAAGAGAGGTAGAGAGAGAATATGTTACATTTAAAATGGAAAGATGCGCCAACATTACGAACAGTAACTTGTAAACATACAAATGCATCCAAATACTTAGTATCCAACGTATTAACAGTAGGAAAACAATACGAAGTGAAAAATGAAACAGAGGAGTTCATTTTTATCATCGATAATACAGGTAAAATCGGTGGCTATTATAAAGATTATTTTGAATAAATAAGCGTAGGGTGGTTCAGAACATGACTGAGCCACCCTTTTTAGCTGCTGCTAGAGCTTGCGAGCATTTGCTACATCCTGCAATTGCTGTTTTTCCTGCTCTGTTGCCGTATGTAGCGCAAAAACATCCTTAATGGCTGTTTGTAGCTCCTGCTGCGTTTCCTTAAACTTTGATACTTGCTGCTCAAACGAAGAGCTTGCAAAGCGATCTTGTGCGCGGGATAAGCGTTCCTCTAGCTGTGCATAGTGCTGATCCATATGCATCGAGAGCATCATTGCAAGCTGATTTTTCCATAGTGGAATTAACGTAACAATGGAAAACTCTATTTTTTCAGCCAATGTTTGATTTGCCTGTTGAATCATACGAATTTGCGGAGCTGTTTGAAGTGCTACTTGCTGTGACACCTGTAAATCATAAATGCGCTGATCCAGCCGTTCGATCTGTGCGGCAAAGTCATTGAGCTGTTGAATGGCTAATGGCTGCTTTGTAGCTTGGACGCTTGCTACCTTTGCGGGTAGCTCCTCCTCAATAGCCTGCTGCTTTTTCATTTGACCAGCTACAATGGCTGTTGCGAGCTCCTCAAAAAATCCCCGATTATGTGCATAAAGAGCTTCTAAATTTTCAACATCTTTCATAAGCTGAAGCTGAGCACGTTCTAGCTGCACCCCAATACGCTCCACCTGTATACTAATACGCTCAAATTCTGTTAATGTTTGCTTCACAGTTGGCTCTGTTTTGCCAAAGATTTTTTTCAAAAAGGTTTGCTTCTTCGGCTCCAAGGCTGTTGGGTCTACGCGGTCTAATGTTTGCATAAGTGAATCAAGCATTTGTCCAATTTTCGTGACATCCTTTTGCTTGACCTGTGCAAGCATACGATCTGCAAATTGAGAGAGGGCTCGCTGTGAATCCTGACCGAGCGATAGCAATGATTCAAAATCAGTCAGGTCAATTTGGCTTGCATAGAGCAATGCACGACTTTGTGCAAGAGGCGATAGCGTTTCATATGTCGCCATCGCCTCTTGCTGTGGAGCCGCTTCTAAGTAGGATTGCACGAGCGGAGAAAGACCGGGTATTGTATGGAGCTGAAATGCATGATTATTTGCTGTCATTTTTCATCGCCTCGCCAGTCCAATTGTTCTCTGCGTCTAAGGTTGGAGCGATTGGCAAATTCAATTTCCATTTGGAGATGGTCAATATCATTGGCAAGCGCATCCTTTAAATCGATTTGAATCGTATCGTTTAAATCGGTTAACGTTTCACGCGTTTTCGATAATGTTAATTGAATATCCTTATCCTTCACAGGCTGCTTTGATAGCATTGTATATTTCTCTGTTAGCTCGACAGCAGAAGGTAAGTGTGCATAGAAAAATTGCTCAACATTATAAAACTTCCGTGGATCAGTTTTGACGATTTTCACAATATTTTTCGAGATACGTGTCATTTCGAGCAGTTGCTTAAAGGCTGCAACAGAGCGGACACGTAAATAGTTTTGACTTAATGTTTGAATTTGCTTATTAGCTGTTGATAGCTGTGTTTCAATATGTTTGTATTCTTCTTTTGTGATACCTGCTAGTTGCATGACTTTTCTTTTTTGTCTATATTTCAACAATGCTGTACTCGTCGCATATGAACCCCCAAACAGTAAACCACCAAGGAAGAATCCAGGATTTGCCGCAATGGTTGCGATAGAAACAGTTGTGAGCGAAATAAAGAAGCTAGCAGCATGTCTAGAAAAAAACTGTCCAACACTAAGCATTGTTCCTTCCTCCTTGCTTTTCAATATACCTATCTTCTTATACGAAATAATCGACAGAAAGTTTCATTGAAAAAAGAAACCTTACATAAATTTTACTGCGAATCGCTAACTTTCTCAATGATAACCAACTTAAAATACGCAGTTTCGCCATAGAGCCCTGTGATCAAGCAAAATTTCCAAGCATTGCGTAACCTAAAAAAGAGCCAGACTAAACAATGTCTGACTCCATGCGTACATATCCTTTTAAATCATCGTATAGCTCTAGTGAAAATGAATTGGAATCGGCTTGTGGGCTTACACCTTTTTGTACAAAAAGCAGGAATTCATTGATAGCTTTTTCGGAGCCTTCCACCTCTACCTCAATTTGGTCTGCATCATTTAGCTTACAATAGCCCTTTAAGCCTAATTCAATCGCTTTTTGTTTAATAAAGAAACGATAGCCTGTTCCATACACATCGCCAAAAAATTTAATTTTTGCTCGTTTATTCAAGCGAATACCTCCTACGAATGTGGGAGAGGGGATGACCTCTCCAGTTATTGCATCACACGATCTTTTTCCACATAGGCAATTAAGTTATTAATATAATAAAGAACTTGCTCAGATGCTTTGTTAATCTCTGTTAAATGAACCTCAGCCTGTTCGATATTGCCCGCTTTATGAGCCTCTGCTGCAAGCTTCGCTGATTCATGTACTTGTAAATGATAGCTATCTAATTCACGGTAATCCTGTAAATGACCAAAGCGCTCGACTGTGCGAGGAGCTGTATACCATTTACCAAGACGACAATCTCGATGAGAGGAAACATCGCTTGGTTCAACATGCTCCAAGCCAAGGAACATATTATAAATGCGCCACTTCCATAAAATATGATCTGCCTTTGATAATTGTAGCAGAGCAATCGATGATAGCTGGACATTGTTATTGGTAATAATATCATTGCGGAAGCGATTAATTTCCTGCCCTAATAAATGAATATCATTTGAGGTTTGATGACTATAGTCACGTATCTCTTCCTGCAAGTTTGAAATTTCAATCATTCTTGTAGATACTTCATCAATTGCGGCTGCCTGCTCCTGCGAGATGGCTGCTGTATTTGTGACATCCAGATTAATACGCTCAATTGCCTCAACAATCGCGTTTAATAATGGTAATGAATCCTTTGCCTCAATCGTTGCTTCTTTAATAATGGTAGTTGTATCTGTAATAGAGCTGGCTACATCATTGGAATAGCTTTTTAAATGATGGACATTTGACGATACTTCACTTAGCGCAGAAACCGTGCTTTCAGCGAGCTTTCGTACCTCCTGTGCAACAACCGCAAAGCCCTTGCCATGCTCACCCGCACGTGCCGCTTCAATCGAGGCATTTAAGGCAAGCAAATTTGTTTGGTCAGCAATTTGATTAATTAATGTAACAACCTGCTCAATATCATTTACCCGTTTTTGCAATTCTGAAAATGATTGTACAATCGAGGCAAACGTTTCTTCTGTTTTAAAGATTTCCGATAAGGCATGCTCAATCGCATTTTTCCCCTTTGTTGCATAATCAACAGATTCCGTTGTTTTTTCGGATATATGTGAGGACATGCGTGCGACTTCATTAATTGAAGCGGCAATTTCCTCTGTGGCAGCCGTAGAGGATTGAATTTCCTCATGCTGCTTATCTAAGCTAAATACTAAATCCTTCATATACATAATTTTTGCATTTACATCCATTAAAGAGGATATTTCACTGACAACGTTTTCAATAATACGCTCTGTTAATACCTCCACAAGCAATTCCTGATCGACATTGACAGCGGCCTGGAAGGATTTCATATATTGAAAGGCTTTGTTTGGCTTGAGGCCGAAATTGTGTAAAATATATGTAGTAATATAAAATGCAAATTGATTAAAGACAACGATTAATTGCCCTGGTTGATATCGATGCTGACGCAGTAAATTAAAAAACTTAATCGTTTCATCCACATAAGCATCATCACGTGTTGCAAGGAAAAACTGTGATAAATATCGTTCAATCTGCTCTTCACGAATCGTTATTTGAGAGGTAGGGGATATCTCACGTAAATACTGCTGAAAAATGGCATTCATAGAAGGTGAAATATCTTTTAGCTTGTCATAGAGTGCTTTGAGATGTGCCTCATCCTCTGATTGAAAATGATTGAATGTTAATGTTTGGTGAAATCGACCTGTTGCATGTAAATCTGTGCCGCGTTTAAGTAACTCATCTAGCTCTGCCTTAGGACGAATGCTTGAAAACATAAAAAATACCTCCCAATAGTATGTATAATAAGGTAATAATAGCATAATACAGGTGGTTTTAATAGACATTTCAGATGGCTTTGCTAAAATGAACATATCTTATGACAGCAAGGAATGGACAAATATGTATACAATTATTTACATGAAAGCAGACTATGAGCCTTGGTGGAAATTTGAAGGCTGGGAAGCGTTTATTCAAACACAGGATACATTTGAAACAAAGGAGCTATTTGAGCTTGCCTTACAACAAAAATTAGCGCACTTTCGCTCCATTTATCAGCATGAGGCTACAAAGGAGGGGCAGTATTGGGCTTTTTGGTCAGAGGATGAAAGCTTTTACTGTGAGGCTTGTGATGATGATGCACAGGTTTATCATGGCATTATTGCTTGTAAGCGAGAAGTGCTGTAAAATAATTTCGAAAAAAACGTAAAAAAGCTCTTTTCTTTATTTGACAAAATTATGAATAGCGGTTATACTTAGGTTAACAATTTAATTGCTTCACCGGAAACATGAATTCACATATTACAAAAAGTGATCGCGTTAGTTCGGTACTCTTTGTAATATGTGAATTTTTTTCATTCGCTGAAGAAATTACATATTGTTCACTTTTATTTTTTGGAGGTTTTCTTAAATGAAACAAGGTACAGTAAAATGGTTTAACTCAGAAAAAGGTTTTGGATTTATCGAAGTTGAAGGTGAAAACGACGTATTCGTACACTTCTCAGCTATCCAAGGCGAAGGTTTCAAAACTCTTGACGAAGGTCAAAAAGTGGAATTCGAAGTTGTAGATGGCAACCGCGGACCACAAGCTGCTAACGTAACTAAACTTTAATTCATAACAATTAAAATTACTTTCGTTAAACATAGACACTCTATGCATATAGAGTGTCTTTTTTCATACTGCTATGGAATCGTAATCGTTAAGCCATCTATTGCATACAACACAATGATCACTCCAACAATACACATCATCCAAGACAGGGTGGAATGCGTGCTAGTGGATAGCTTATCCCGCAGCTTTACCAAGGCTGTGTGCATATATTTGCCCATGAACGAATACCCAGCAAAGAGAAGAAGGGCAGGCGCAATCATGATTAGATTATAGACGGCAATAATAAGCAGACGATAGAGGAGGGAAATATCCATTGTGGTGACTAAGCCAATAGCCGCAAAATAAGGAAATGCGGTTCCTGCTTCCATAAAAAATGTCATTATCCCTACAAGCACCATAGACAATAGCCCCTGCGTTTGCGGTGTCGGCAAAGCATTCTTCTTGGCAGGCACATAGTAGCTGCCGATAAATAAGCCCACTCCTATAATGAAAAGAACCCATCGAAAGAATTGACTTTGAAAAAAGCTTGCAAATGCTCCCACGATATAATCGAAGCCAAACATTAGCATAACTCCTAATAAAAAATACAGAATGACAACGGTTAATAAATATGCTCCTAATCGGACAATGCGATTGTTACGATCAGCTAGTATCAAATATATTGTTACGCCAATAATGGTAGGGCTTAATGTATCTAATAATGCGAATCCACCTAAAGACATCCATAGAGCCACTGCTCAAAAGCCTCCCTTCATAGCCTTATATACGATTAAACATACAGAATGTTTCATTATTTTTCTAACAATAATATTATTATGTAAACTAATAGTTAAACCTGTTTATCACAGGTTTATGGGTAGACGTGCTCTGATTGAATAGAATGAAGCTGCTGCACAGGGACAAATAATCCTACACGTCCATAGCTATCATGCTTCATTGTAGCGAAAACAATGCCAATGACCTCTCCTTGCTCATTGATCACAGGGCTACCACTATTGCCACGATAAACAGGTGCTTGTAGCATCATAACAGGCTCCTGCCATCCCTCCAATTGAATGGATGTTAGCAATGTTCCTTCATTTGCAATACCTGTAAAGTAAAGCGGATTGCCAATAAAGGTAATATGCTCATCAGGCTGAAATATTGGATTATCAGCAAGCGGTAGGTGAGGGAGCTGCTCTGCCTCCACCTGCAATAAGGCTAAATCAACCTCTGGGTAGCTTTGCAGAAGTGCTGCCTCCATCAAGCCCTCCTCAGGAAAGACAACCGCAAGCGTAGTGGCATCCTCAACAACATGGGCATTCGTAACAATTAAGCCATCAGCGGAAATGGCAAATCCAGTACCTTTACTTGTTCCTGCAGAAACTTCCACAACTGCCTTTTTATAGGTTTGAATATGCTCTTCGCTCGATAGGCGTGTCGATACTTGAATAAATTCAATAGCAGGAATGGAGTAAATTTGAAAAATTAAGGCAAACGTATTAAAAACTAACACCAATGCCATCGCCCAAACGATCCAGCGAATAAGCGGTCGTTGCTGTCGTGGCTGTTGCCCAGCAAGTCGTTCTTGGTGCTCTTGTGCCAATGCTTTTTGCTGCTCAGCCAGTACAAGCTCAATGAATTCCTCTTCTGTTAATTCTTCCTGCTCTGTTGGTGATGGCTGTTGCTTGCTCATTGAATCCCCCCTTCACGACAACAGCAGACGCCCAAGCTGGACGCCTGTTTCTAACAATACTATTCTATTTTTTGTAAGGTTGATGTGACGACAAATGGCTCATCTTCTGCTGTTTGCATCGTATGCTCTGTGCGAATAAGACCGATGCCTGCTACAAAAAATTTGGTTGTCGTCATGCCATCCTCTAAGCGTGTTAGCTGGATAACATCGTGATAGACTGTTGTCCCTGTATCAACCGTAGCGTTTGTCGATTCAATTGTCCAGCCTTGAAAGCTTGTGCCCACCTGTAATGGCTGCTGAAGAATTGTTTCGAGCACAGGGTAAGCAGCCGCCTCTGCTGCACTTGGCAATGCTGGCTCACTATCAACAGGCTCTTGGAAGACAAGGTCAATCGTTGTATTTGTAATGCGGTAGATTTTTAAGAGAACAACACCACCATTATCCTCTAGCTGTGCAATATGCTCGGCATCTAGAAAGGTTGTACGCAATGTATAGCCTGCGAATTCATTGCCTTCCCCTTGAAAATAAGCAGTAGACCCATCTGGTGGGAAAAAGGATCGCAAAGCTCCTTGCTCTTGTTGAGCGGGTGTTTTGTCTTCTACCGTAGGCGTAGTGACTGGTACAACAGGCTCTGCTGTACAGCCAGCAAATAATGTAGCAAGAGAAAGAACTAGTATAGTACGTTTCATACAACAAACCCCTTCGCTCTTTTCTTTTAGTATACGTAAATAATGTGCATTAGACGAATAATATGTTAATAATACTAGTAATATTATTATGTAAACTATTAGTTGAAAAACTTGTCACAGCTATAAAAATTCACTATGATAGAATGGAAGTTAAAAAATAGGGGGTTACAGGATGTATCGACAAGTAGATGATTTTGTTCATGAATGGTCAAATGCTGCACAAGGGACATTACAAGTATTACAGGCAATGACAGATGATAAGCTTGGACAAAGTATTGTAGAAGGGCATAGTACACTTGGCTGGCTTGGCTGGCATTTAGTAGGCGCAGCAGGTTACTTTAGTTATCTTGCAGGCTTAAAGGTTCCATCCATTCGTCAGGAAGACCCAGTGCCAGCAACGGCTGCTGAGATTGTAACTGCCTATGAAAAGGTAGCCAATGCCATTAAGGAAGAGGTAGCAAAGCTATCTGATCAAGATTTACTAGAGGAAGTAACGGGCTTTACTAGACCAATGCCAAAGGGTGCTTTATTACGCGTATTAGTGGATCACCAAACACACCACCGTGGGCAAATGACGGTATTACTGCGTCAAGCAGGCTTACCAGTACCAGGTGTTATGGGACCAACAAAGGAAATGCAATAATAGTGGATGCAGCAAATCAGCCGTAGATTTGCTGCTTTTTTTATGGTATAACGGTGAGAAATCATTATTTTAACTATTTATTGAAAATCAAGGCTATACACCACCAAGCTATGTAGTGGAGGTTTATCAAACGGAAACAACGCAACTTGATACCATTGTATCAGGGTCTTTTCAAGGCTTTGAGCAACATTATTTATTAAAAGCCTTACAGCAGCTTGGTCCTGCATTTGGTGGGGTGACGCAATTGCCTTATAGCGTGACGGATGATGAAATCCTTCATTTACATAGCAATGGGGTGCATGCATTACGCTTTAATATTCAACGAGATGGCTCAGAAGATTTATCGAAGCTAGCTAGCTTTGCAAGAAGGGTGTACGATTTAGTTGGCTGGCATCGTGAGCTGTATATAGACGCTAAAGCATTACCTGAAATTGCAGCAACGCTTGAAAAATTGCCTGCTATATCGATTGACCATTTAGGGCTATCGGAAGAAGGGCTTCCGCATTTATTAAAGCTAGTGGACAAAGGGGTGCGTGTCAAGGCTTTGGGCGTGTAGCGCTAGATGTGAAAAATGCTCTAACATCTATTGAGGCGATCAATCCAGATGCGCTTATGTTTGGCACTGATTTGCCATCAACAAGAGCAAAAAGACCTTTTGATGTGACAGATATCGCATTGATTCAGCAGCTATTTGCTGAACAGGCTGCTGCGAAAATACTCTATCTAAATGCTATGCAATGGTATTTTAAGTGAAAAAATCCTCTGCCTAAAAATTGTTGGCAGAGGATTTGTGATAGCCATTAGCTTAAGCCTTGGCTATCTTTCCATTCTAAAAATTCATCATATGTTAGTTGCTTATCTAAAATGGAGCCATCTTCACGGATTTCAATGACACGGTTAGCAATTGTTTGGATAAACTGATGGTCATGGGATGTGAAAATCATCGCACCTTTAAAGCGAATTAAGCCTTCATTCAATGCTTGAATGGATTCAAGGTCAAGATGGTTTGTTGGCTCATCAAGTAAAATAACGTTCGCTGTTGCAAGCATCATTTTCGATAGCATACAGCGTACCTTTTCGCCCCCTGATAATACAGCAGGGGATTTTTTCACTTCTTCACCAGAGAATAGCATACGTCCTAGGAAGCCGCGTAAGAAGCTTTCTGTTTCATCTTCTGGTGAGTATTGACGTAGCCATTCCACCAATGTTTTTTCAGAGCCTTCAAAGTATTTATCATGGTCGTTTTCGAAGTAGCTGCGAGATGTTGTGACACCCCACTTAAATGTACCAGCATCCGCTTCCTTTTCTTCCATTAAAATATCAAGAAGGGCTGTCTTCGCTAGCGGGCTACCAAGTAACACGATTTTAT
The DNA here is from genome assembly GCF_044760715.1 of Lysinibacillus sp. NPDC098008. NCBI lineage: Bacteria > Bacillati > Bacillota > Bacilli > Caryophanales > Bacillaceae > Lysinibacillus > Lysinibacillus sp. NPDC098008. Next base: position 4,156 of record NZ_JBIWBA010000034.1, on the reverse strand, counting down.
CCTCTTTGTTCATCGAGAAGCGAATATCCTTAAATAGTGTTTCGCCTTCATGACTCGCAGTTAAGCCGTCCACTGTTAGCACATCATTCCCGATTTCACGTCCGATTTGGAAGTTGATAAATGGATATTTACGGCTTGATGGCTTAATATCATCCAGCTCAATTTTATCCAGCATTTTTTTACGAGATGTTGCTTGCTTCGATTTAGAAGCATTCGCAGAGAAGCGGGCGATAAATGCTTGTAGCTCTTTAATTTTCTCTTCTTTTTTCGCGTTTTGGTCTTGTGCCATTTTTTGTGCTAATTGAGAAGATTCATACCAGAAATCATAGTTCCCCACATATAATTGAATTTTAGAGAAGTCCAAATCCGCAATATGTGTACATACTTTATTTAAGAAGTGGCGGTCATGGGATACCACAATAACTGTGTTCTCAAAGTTAATGAGGAATTCCTCTAACCATTGAATCGCTTTTAAGTCAAGGTGGTTGGTAGGCTCGTCAAGCAATAGTACGTCAGGCTGACCGAATAATGCCTGTGCCAGTAATACTTTGACTTTATCAGAGCCTTCAAGATCACCCATTAGCATATAATGCAGGTCATCTGTAATACCTAAGCCATTTAATAATGTTGCAGCCTCTGAGTCCGCTTCCCAACCGTTTAGCTCTGCAAATTCGCCTTCTAGCTCTGCTGCACGCATACCATCCTCATCTGAGAAATCTTCCTTTGCATAGATGGCATCTTTTTCTGTTTTTACATCATACAGACGCTTATTCCCCATAATAACTGTATCAAGCACTGTATGCTCATCGTATTCAAAGTGGTTTTGCTTTAGGACAGATAGACGCTCATCCTTGCCCATCGATACATGACCTTCCTGTGCCTCAATTTCACCAGAAAGGATTTTTAAAAATGTGGATTTCCCGGCACCATTTGCCCCAATTAAACCGTAGCAATTTCCCGGTGTGAATTTTATATTTACGTCTTCAAATAGTTTACGATCGCCATAGCGAAGACCTACATTACTAACTTGAATCATGCAAGTTCCTCCTTTTTTCACAATGGCTCTAGTATAGCATGAAAGATGTTCCAGCGTCTATAAACATTATTAAATCAAGGTTTATAGTCGGTGAAAGAAGGATGCTTAAGCGAAACAAGAGAGTTGAGGGTGAAATTGGAAAAATATGAACGGTTATTATGTGTGTATTTAATCGTTTGTAGGGAGAAAAACAGGTAAGTAAATAAAATAAATTTATCCCTAATTTATTACCTTTTAATTTTCCACAAAGGGGAGATGTCTCATGCCTAGAAAAGTAAAGGAATTGAGAATGGATGATGTTGTTTTCAAGCCAAATTTAAAACCCTCATTATCTGAACAAAAGGATACCATTCAAAAAACTGATTCTATTTTAATTGAACAAGCCATTGAAATAGTAAATCAACAGATGAAATTACAAGGACTAAGACACAAAACTTTGCTTGTATACAATCACACTATGCAGAAATACGTTGAGTTTTTAAATCTTAAAACAGTAGATGATATCAATAAAGAAGGATTCATGGATTGGTTAGAATCACTTAATCATTTAGATAAAGTAACTCAAGCAAACAGATTTAGATTTGTATCGGCAGTTTTAACAAGGTTTTATGATAATGGTTGGATTAAAGGTAATAAATTTTGGAAGGACATTAAAATTAAAGTTGATAAAAAAGTCAAACAAGCAGCACAAGAAAAGGAATTAGAGATTTTGTTATCAGTAATTGATGCAACCAGCTTCATAGGTTTTAGGGATTTGGTTGTTGTACTTTTACTTTATAGAACAGGGATCAGAATAAATACCTTGGCAAGTTTAAAAGAAAAGCATATTCATTTTAGTGAAAAAATGCTAGTGCTTTCGGGAGATATAATGAAGAATCACAGGGTTTTAAAGTTACCACTGGATGATGAATTGTTAGCATTATTAAAAAGATTAATTCAACAAAATGAAGAAGTACGAAAACGTTACAAAGAGAAGAATGACTACGTGTTTATCACGAAATCAGGAAAATCAACTTTAAATTCCTATGCTCATAATAACGCAATATCTAAACGTCTTTATCATTACGCTAAAAAATATGGTCTTAAATCAGTAAAACCACACAATATTCGAAGAACTTATGCAACGAATTTAAATCGAAAAGGGGTAAATATAGCGGTTATAAGTAAGGCTTTGGGGCATAGTTCCTTAGTAGTTACCGAGCGTTACCTAGAAGTAAATGTTGATGAAGTAGCGGATACTTTACGTAAATATTTATGATTTTAAGCAAAATAAAAAGAGGGAAAGTGTTCCAGCACTAACCCTCCAACTCATTTAGCAGTAACCAATACAACTAAATATGAGCGATTATATGCCTTCATTTTACTTCAAAAAAAGTTAAAATGCAAAGGTCTAGTTTCCTATTCTCAAAAATAGGTTCGTTCCGTCTTGGTTGCCCACTAACAGACGTTAAAGACACTGGTCAGGTTTGTCGTACCATTGCAAAAAAACGACTAGGATACTGCACAACTCTTTTCTTGTTTAGAGTGTATCTGAAATAGTGAGAGCGACTATTAACGGCTAGGGGGATTACAGGCATGTTACGGCATGGGTAATCATAATCACGCTAGAATCAATTGCAAATAGCACATAATGGACTGTAATGTTATGAGATTATGAAAAGTGAAAACTTTCTACAAAACAAGACGATACAGAAACCTCAGACACGACATGACGGTGTAATTGGTAGTTACTTATTATCTTTTACTCAATTTAGAGTTTTAGATAGTAGGTAACAACTTTGCGAATATTTCCTAGAGCATCAGCCATTCTGGTGTAATGGGGTTCAGTTGTCAAGCGTTAAATTACATTGATAGCAATTAAATATACTAGAGTTATAGAGTAACTAGGTAAATTGTATGGAGAGAATATATGACGTCTTAAATCAATTGGAATTAATTAAATATAAAACTGGCTAGCAAATTGATCTAACTCTTATTTATCACAGTGGATAAAGAGAGAATGAATAAGATAAGAAAAAACGTTCGAAATAGAAACACTACAAACCATTGATACACCAACAATGTAGTCATATTTGAAAGAGTATGATGTGCTACAAACAGCGTCATATCAACGTTTGTTAGCGTTTTTCAAGAATATTCGTTAAAGGAACAAAAAACATCCATTTTTGCACGAAAATCTCGGCAAAATTACCGTTAAACGTTGATATATTAGCATTTCGAGAGTTCCCTATAGGAAGGGTTAAAATGTTAAGAAGTTATCATTCTAAATGGTATTTATCACAGTGGATACAAGTTGAACATTTGTCAAATCTAAAAAGTAGACAAGCTAACAAACGCTTAAACCTTACTCGCTCTAAGTGTTCGAGATTATGCGTCTAATTACATATATGAAAAGAAAACGAAGTGTGAAGTAGTTGTATGGTATTTATCACAGTGGATACAAGTTGAACATATGTCAATATGAAATTTACAAGGATAAAAAGGATGATAATAATGAATAATGCGAAAAGTAGAATGTCCAAAAGCTGAAGTTATCATCTAGACTTACTCTCCCAACGGTTTCAAGAGTCGATGACAAATCGTATATATGATAGAGAGTATAAAATAAAGCACTTGATCTTATAGATTGAGTGTTTTTATTATGCTTTTAATTGTCTAAGCCATTTGGCAATTTCCTTTAATTTAGAGGGTAGATTTATTTCTACTCTCTATTTTTTTAAGCAAATATTTAACTTAAAATTTAATTCATACGAATTGATTTAAGCGTGTTTAGCATTAAAATGATAAATACTATTAGATTATATTTAAAACGTCTGTACGATTACGCTAGCTATCTTAAAATGTATGCTAGTGTGATTTTACATATAAAAACTTAAAAAGAAAGAAGGCGAAGTAATGCAAGAGGAAGTAGAAGTAATGCAAGAGGAAGTCGAAAAAGTAGATGCAGAAGGTTCGGAGGAAACAGAATCCCTCGAAGAACGAGTTGCTAAGATGCAAGAAGAAAATCAGAAGTTACTTGAGCGATTAGAAGAACAGCAAGTCCAAGCAGAAAAGAATAATCTTATTGCAACATTAAATGCGGAAGGATTATCTCATTTTGTCGGTTTATTTGATTTAACA